>NZ_JBSRVI010000116.1:0-35287 GCF_055134445.1 Arcticibacterium sp. | reverse complement strand
ACGACGCTCTTCCGATCTTTTTCTTACGACCCATAATACTTCCTTTCCTTTGGTCTTTTTCTGCTGGCAGCCAATTAAATTCACCCGTTATTTGGCCTTGAGCATTTTCTGTAAAACGGAGTTCTTGCACATCCTTCTTCTCTGGATTATCAGGAAATGGGTATTCTTGTTTGTAACAGTATTCTCTTGTAGTGCTTTTGGACTTTTCAGCGTTTTGGCACGCTAATACTTTAAAAGAAAATAAAATAACGATGGAAATTTTCATGTTACTATTGTGCTTATTGATATGCTAACGCTAGAAATAACACTTAATTATTTTTCTTTAAAAAAGTGTTAAAAAAAGAAACCAGCGTTCGTGAAACGAACGCTGGTCCAATTTGAAAAAGGGGTTTGTTGATTTTTTATATTGAAGTGTAAAGTCAATTCAAATGAAGAAGTGACTTATGCGACTACAGTCACTAGCTCGTCCATGCTTTTTCGAACCTTTGGCAAATTAACCAACCAGTCTTTCTCCGCATCTCTTATACCTAATGGTAATACGACACAACTTCTTAGACCTTTTTCTTTTAGGCCTAAAATTTCGTCAAGAGCAGCGGAGTCGAAACCTTCCATTGGAGTACTGTCTACACCTTCAAATGCCGCTGCAGCAATAGCCTGAGAAAAAGCAATGTATGCTTGTCTGGCCGCATGCTGGAAGTTTACTTCCGCATCTTTTTGAGGATAGGATCCAAGCAGCATTTGTCTATAGTTTTCCCACCCCTCATTTGTGAATCCTCTTACATCGTTGGTATGATCAAAAACTTTATTGATACGATCTGCAGTATAGGTGTCCCAAGCTGCGAAAACCAATAAGTGTGAACAGTCGGTAATGACAGACTGATTCCATGCGATGGGTTTGATTTTTTCCTTTATCTCCTGGTTAGTCACTACGATAACCTCAAAAGGCTGTAAGCCGCTAGAGGTAGGGGCTAAAGATATAGCTTTTAAAATCTTGTCAATTTTTTCTTGAGCTACCTTTTCTCCGTTCATAGCTTTAGTGGCATAACGCCAGTTCAATTTCTCTAACAATTCCATAATTAATGAATGTTCATTCTTTTTTAATAAAAAAAATATTTCTAAAGTTTAATGGCGTCCCAAGAAGCACTAAAAGCTTCCTCTAGTATTTGAGGTTCAGGTCTAGGATTTTCTCTTGTAAAAATAAAGGACATGGGATAAATGGTGTAGGCATAAAGTAGGTAAGGAGAAATCTCCTTTATAATACCCTCTTTCTGTCCTCTTTCCCATAAATCTATCAAAGGTTTAAGATGATGAAGTTCTTTTTTGCATCTGTTTTCATTCACTATTGGTGTATTATCACATTGGGCTAGAAATGAGGCCTCTTCATAGAATTTCATTCTAAATTCAGCAATATTATGCCAAATAAGCTCGAAACTCTTCTTTACAGGCTGATTTTCATCAAAACCTTTAAATGCATTTTTACTGAAGAAGTCTCTTGTTTCCAGATATAACTGGTTAACAAGGTCTTGCTTGTTTTCAAAATACAGATAAATAGTAGCAGGTGAAACGTTTGCAAGTTTGGCCACTTTAGACATGCACGCTTCTTGCACTCCGCCATCATTTATAAGTCCAAGTGTGGACTTTAATAGGGCGGTGCGTTTGTCAATGCTTTTCTGAAGCTTGGCCATTTTAATCTTTTGCTTTTGTCTTTTTATTTTAAGAATAAATCAGATGCTAAAACTCTTCTAGAGACGTCATCTTTCTAATAAACCCACAAAAGTGAATGTTCGTTCATTTTTGTGAAATAATTTTATGGAAGCTTGTTAAATGGGCTTATAAGCAGTTACCAGTTCATGGAAGTTTAAAGCATAAGAAAACCAGTCACCCACGTAAGTGACTGGTTCATTGCGACATAAACTTATCCTTCCCACAGCTGCCATGGGCTTCTATAAGTTGGTTTTAAGTACTTATTGGCTGCTGTTTCATTACTGATCATACTCTTGTCGTCATTCCATTCAAGCTTTTTGCCTGTTCTGTAAGCTATATTACCCAGATGAGCTACCACAGCGGCATTTCTCCCCATTTCTATGGTACAGTTCGGGTCTTTTCTAGATTTAATACATTCCAGAAAGTTTTTGGTGTGTGCATCTAATCCATTACTACGGCTTTTCTGTGGGGGTATGGCCTCCGTCATATACTTACCATTCTCTTCTAGCGGTATAACTTTCCAAGTATCTCTATTGATAGCTAAAATTCCATTCTCTCCAATAAACGCCACACCGGGTTTTCCCATGTCTTCTAAATACGGAGATATTCCCATAGCCATAAATTGCTCCCAAATAAAACTGAAGTTTCCAAAGTCATAGACCGTGGTGAGTGTATCTGGCGTTTCAGAGGCGTCGTTAGGGAAAGCTAATTTTCCGCCTATGGCCATCACAGATTTTGGAGCGGTGGCATTCATACCCGCCAAAACCATGTCAAGCATATGTACTCCCCAATCTGTCATTAAGCCTCCGGCATAATCCCAGAAATAGCGAAAAGAGCCATGAAAACGATTTTTATTAAAAGGTTTTTTTGGTGCAGGGCCTAGCCATCTATCGTAGTCTACGCCTTCTGGAGCAGTACTATCGGGCACTACATCAAAACCTCTTCCGTAGCTCACATCTGCCCATGCTTTAACTTGTCTTATTTTTCCTAAAGCTCCTGTCTCAAGGTAGGCAAATGCCGAGTGCCAGTGTGGGTCGCTTCGCTGCCACTGACCAACTTGTACCACACGTTTATATTTCCTAGCTGCTTTTACCATGAGGTCAGCTTCGTGAATGCTGTTGGCAATGGGTTTTTCTACGTAAACGTCTTTGCCTGCGGCACAGGCGTCGGTCATCATGATGTGATGCCAATGGTCTGGCGTACCTATAATTACGGCTTCTAGACCTGAGGCTTTAAGAAACGCTCTATGGTCATTATAAGTTTGAGGCCTTAAACCCGTTTGAGCTTCTAATTCGTCGGCTCTTCTTTTTAGGAGTACGGCATCTACATCGCACAAAGCAATGCAAGCGGTATCAGCATTTTTTAAAAATGATTTAAGATCAGCCCAGCCCATACTGTTTACGCCTATAAGGCCGACTTTTACACTATTTTCTAAGTCTGGTTCGCTTGTTTTGGCGGAAACGGTACTTAATGGAATGGCCGCAGTTAGGGAAGCCGCACCTAAGTTTTTAATAAAATTTCGTCTATTGTTCATTTCAATGAGTTTAAGCATTGAAATTAATATTTTTTAAGGAATAATTTGAGCTTGAACGGCTTTCTCATTTTAGCTCCTTATAGAAAGGAAGAATTTAACCTTATGATTTTAGAGATGCTTATACCCATAAAACAATCATCTGCACAGTTGTTTGGTACATAGCCAGACAAGGAGATAAGACCTTCTTCATTGACCTCAAAGTATGTTTTGGCATCTTTCCTTTTTAATAACCAATCTTGCTCCGCTTTTTCGTACACTTTATCCAGTGTGATGGCGGCAGCCGCACCAGAGTTTTCATGACTGTTTAAGTTGCCTTGGTCTTCAGTCCATTCTTTTACAGCCTCTTCTGAGTCAGGAGCTGGCGTGTATTTATAATACCTTTCAATTACTATTCCATTTTTAACGGTCAGTTTCGTCTCTAAACCGAAACCTACCCAAGAGCCTCCTACTACTGTGTATTGATAAGAATTATTTGAGGTGTTTTTGAAGCTTGTCCATGCTTTTTGGCTTTTCTGAAAGTCACTTTCAAATTTGATGTCACTCTTCTCACACGAAGAGAGTATACTCAGCGTAAAAACAGTTGCTAGAAGATTTAGGATAATTTTCATTGTGATATTTTTTAATATTGTTTGATGAAGGCTAAACTGTTGCTGAGCTTTTTTGGTTGTATGAGCCATCCATTTATTTTTAGCTTCTAATAGATCTTCCTTATAAAAAAAACGGAAGATTATTCCTCCGTTTTTAAAGATTACACTTCGTTAAACTATAAGTAAAATACGTTTTCGGCAGCAAATGTCGAACTTTTACATAAAGTCAATGTTAAGGTCGAATGAAGTTTAGATTAAATTAAAACCTAACAATTAGTTAACCTTCAAAGTACTTTTGGTCTCGTTATTCTTGGATAATATTGTTGAAACAATAAAGCTCATGATAGACATAGACTTGGTAGTGTTTGATATGGCGGGAACCACCGTTAGAGATAAAAGGGAGGTAGAAACATGTTTTGCAGAAGCCTGTGAAATTACTGGGTTAAACGTAAATTCTTCAAGAATTTTGGAGCTACAAGGCTACGCCAAAAGAGAGGTTTTTCAGCTACTGTGGTCTGAGACTTTGACAGACCCATCAGATTTACAAGACTATGTTGATTTGTCGTATAGCACCTTTTGCGAGATTTTGGAAAACCACTACATGGAATCTGAAATTTTACCTACAGAACATTGTTTAGAGGTTTTTGACCTTCTAAAAAAGAATAATATCAAAATAGCTTTAACCACTGGTTTCTACAGAAAAGTAACCAATATCATTCTGGAAAAATTGGGCTGGTTAAATGGGCTTGATGAAGATTTTGTGAAAGTGGGTGGCTTAACACCTATTGATATTTCCATTACGCCTTCAGAGGTGGAGGGTGGCAGGCCGCAGCCGTTTATGATAGAGCGTGCCATACAATTACTAAATATTTCCGATGCTTCCAAAGTGGTGAAAGTGGGAGATACACCGGTAGATCTAGAAGAAGGCTATAATGCCAAAGTTTGGAAAAGCCTAGCGGTAACCAATGGCTCCCATGATTATAAACAGCTGGTTGCTTATAAAAACGACGGACTATTAAACAACTTGGCCGATTTACCTAAGATTTTGAATCTGGATATTCAAAAAGAAAGAAGGTATTTTATTACTTTTTAATAAGAAATTCTATGAAGTACGACTTGATAATTATTGGTGCTGGAGTGCTGGGGACTTTTCATGCCTATCACGCTTCCAAGCTTGGTAAAAATGTTCTTTTACTAGATAAGGATGCTAAGCAGGAGGGCTCCAGTACCCAAAATTTTGGTCAAGTAGTACCCTCTGGTTTATCGTCTGAATGGCATGCTTATGGGCGTCGAAGTTTAGCTCAGTTTATGACATTACAGGAAAAAGCTGACTTTACCGTGAGACAAAATGGAAGTGTTTATATAGCTTCTGATGCCACAGAACAGGAACTTCTGGAAGAGCTCAGAGAGCTACACATGGATAGGGGATATGAGTGTATCATGTTTTCTAAGAAAGGTATGATGGAGCGTTTTCCAGATATCAAAAAGGATTATATCAAATGTGGTTTGTTTTACCCTCAAGAGCTCAGTGTAGATCCACGGCAGATGGTGAATAGATTGAGCGATTATCTGAATGAGGCGGGCATGGTGCACGTAAGGTTTAATCAGCTGGCGGTGGAATGTACAGAAAGACTAAACGGCTGTGAGGTGGTGACAGAAGGTGGTCAAAGTTATGAGTCGGAGCAGGTCATAATATGTTGTGGGTATTCTTTTGAAACGCTTTATCCTGAGGTTTTTGCGGAAAGTAGTATTCAAGTAAGTAAGCTTCAGATGCTTAAAACTAAACCATTAAATCATGTTAATTTAAAGGCTAACATTTTAACGGGCTTGACCATTAGAAGGTATGAATCATTCACAGAATGTGCTGCTTTTGATAAATTAGAAACGCCAGAGAAGTACATCGCTTTAAAAGAACAAGGGATACATATTCTTTTTAAACAGTCAGACGATGGCTCCATTATTATAGGCGACTCTCACGAATATGCTGGAATCAATGGAATAGAGGAATTGGGTTTAGAGAGTAAAGCAGAAATAGATGCTTTAATTATGGCCGAAGCTCACAGGATTATTGACCTGCCAGAAGACTGTATTGCAGAAAGATGGGCTGGTTTTTATGGTCAGCACGAAGATGATATTTTTGTGCATGATGTAGACAGGCACATCAGAATAATTACAGGAATAGGGGGAAAGGGAATGACTTCATCCGCTGGTTATGCCGAGACATCAATTAGGAACCTGTACCAACGTTGATATTTTCTGGCGACTATTTATGAAATAGGTAAAGAATAGAAATTGCCCGGATATCAAAACCAAACCAACCGTGGCTGTACCTTCACTGATGTTGGTTAGCATTTCAGCATAGTTGATCTTAGATGCGTAAAACTCTTTGTAGAACAAGAGTAATACGCTTCCTAGATAACCTATGGAGTCGCAGAGGTAAACAAAATATCCAGCATTCGATTTGATTTTCAATACAGGGATAAGTCTTTCAAAAAACGCTATTTGGACTAAAAGGTAAGGTAAATAAAAGCTGATTCCTTGGATGATAAGCCATGTAAAGGCAGATATGCGTTCTTGCCTATAAAGCAAGGTAGAAATAAGTAATGCCGTCATAGAAAGTATCATAGACCAGTTGATGGCTTTATAGGCCAATTTGTTACTTTTTATAAGTACTAAAAGTGCAATTAAGGCCATGACAATAACGCCAATAATGGATTCCGTAGTGGCAAAAACGCTAGTATTGGCATTTGGGTCAATGGTTTTCCAGATTTCTACCGCAAAATTATCTCTAAAATCTCTTAAAGTTGTGAAGAGAGCATAGCTCAAAATGATCATCATAAGCCCTGGAGCTAAGTTCTGCCAAATGGCCCGTTTTTCCACTTTGGTCATGGCTTTTCTATGCATCTTTTGATGCTTTTCTTGCTCGCTGGGTGCCGGGAGCTTAGAAAGCATCCACACCGAAAGCAGAAAGAAAGGAAAGAAAACGCAACCCATTATGATGGGCATTTGAAAGTCTGAAAAGTGATAGTGTCCTTGGAGTTGCAAGTAAGCCGTCTTTAATATTCCAGAGGTGATAATCATGTTGATGCTAAGAGCCATTCCTAATAACTCAGTAAACCTTCGACCTTCTAAAAAGCTGAATATTACGCCCCAAACCATGCCTAATGGTAGACCGTTCATGAACATGAAAATAATATTATATGGAGCTTTTACGGTGGCAAACAATACCAATGACAGCATGGCTATGCCAATAAGAGCTAGGATAAGCAAAATTCTGTTTTTGGGATTAAGCTCAGATATGATTTTAATGCCGATAAATTTAGAGAGCATATAGCCAATGACTTGGGCTGTGATAATGACCGTCTTATAACTTATCTGACCTATGAAAATGCCCTCAAAAGTCCCTGTGGTATAGGGCTTTCTGAAGGCATAAGTACAGAAGTAAGCTCCAAATGTGGCCAAAGTGGCCCACAGTAAAAACATACCTTTATTTTTACTTAAATGCTCCGTTATATTCATGGAGCAATTAAGAAATCAAAGATAAATCTGCTGTTAGGACATTGTTATCAAATGATGAATTTGAAGGAGGTTTTAGTTGAATTAAAAAAAAGGATACTACATCACTTTGCCCGCAAGGTATTTTTGGACTTCGTAAACATCAATGTTTTTGTTAAATCGCTTGCTCACCGAAGGTGTGCTTTCACTCGAAATCCAAATTTTAAGTTCGGCATCTAAATCAAATGTACCTGGAGTTTCGATAGAAAACCTAGTGATACTTTTGTAAGGTAATGATCTGTATTCTGCTTTACTTCCAGTGAGGCCTTGAATTTCTATAATGATAAGGCGTTTGTTGGTAAACATGAAGGTGTCTCGAAGGAGCTTAAAGCCAAGTTCTATAACTTCTGTTTCTGCCAATAATTTGCCATACTTCTCATTTAGTTTTTCTGAGGAGGTTTCGCTGGCATTACCCATTAATTTATTTAGAAGTCCCATGTTTTTTTGCTTGTTTTTTTTGCTAAAATTGGATGCAATATTAAGGTTTAAAATTGATACTATATGGTGTTATTTTTAGCGTTGGAGTAATAAAAACCTCAGTTATGATAGATGAAGTTTTTCGCTCTCTTCCAATCAGAAAATCTTGATTTGAAACGGGTATAAAGTCCTTATGGTAAGTTTCCGAATGATATTTTAAAAGATTGAATTTCAAAATTAGTTTTCCCCTTATGGAGGTTCTTTAAAAACTGCAAATTCTTAACATCTTTTTGCACCGAAATATGGAATGATTTGAATATTTTTGTTAAGATTCAATCTACAACACACATGAAAACATCTAGAAGAGATTTTTTAATGAATGCATCTATGGCCACTGTCTTCTTAGGAGCAGGTGGTTTGAAATCTTTATCTGCACAAGAGCTCATCAAAAGCTCAGAGGCTAAAGTAAAAATACGGTTTATTGTAGCTTCCGATGCTCATTACGGACAGCCAAACACAAAGTTTGAGCAGATGACAGAAACTTTCTTAGAGAAGGCCAATCTGTTTCATTCTCAAATGCCTTGCAATTTTTGTGTTTTAAATGGCGACCTTATTCATGACGAGTCGCATTTAATGCCTCAGGTTAAAAGTAAACTTGATGGTCTAGAGATGCCGTATTATGTCACCAAAGGAAATCATGATAAAGTTTCAGATGAAGATTGGCAAATGGTTTGGGATATGCCTGTTAATTTGGCTTTTGAACAAGATAAGAGTGCATTTATTCTAGCCACTACCTCAGACATTGAAGGTACCTATCTTTCGCCAGATTTGGACTGGATGAGACAGCAGTTTGAGGCATTTAAAAAGAGCAAAAGTGTATTTGTTTTTATACATATGCCACAAGCTAAATGGACGGAAAATGGCATTGAAAATCCTGGTTTTTTTGTCCTTTTAAGAGAGTATCCAAACGTAAGAGCAGTATTTCATGGACATGATCATAAACTGGATGATGTGAAAATGCATAACGACCTACCTTTCATCTTCGACTCGCACATTGGTGGTAGTTGGGGTACCGCTTATCATGGTTTTAGGGTGGTAGAGGTTCTAAAAGATGGAGCAGTGTTGACCTATATGATGAACCCAACAGAGGCCATGGAAAAACAAAGCATTTAATCGCTTTGCTATTTTCTAATACATATGCCAAGGAAACAATAAACAAAGCCAAACTAGCTTATGCTAATTCGGCTTTTTTTCCTTCGAAATTTGCGTATTGTTTACTATTAGTTTAATAGGTTTACCAATTTCATGCCGATTTTTATATATCTCTCCTAAAAATTTTGATATCGTTGAAGCTCTCTCGTTTTGATGCCCAAAATCTATTTCACCATTTACAGGCGTATCGGGGCAATGACCGCCATGCAGATAGAGCTACAGCATTTACTTTATTGCCATGGCTAAGGGATTTGAGCTTGCTTTTTTATCAGGCTAGCCCGTCAGTATTTTGTTATAGCCGGGGTATGAAAAGCAATGTTTGTGGCTAAGAAGAAGTGCTAGAAGAAGTAACTTCCCTTTCATTTTGTAAGAATAATTGGTCTATTTGAATGTAAATATCTTCCGGGTTAATATGTTCTATGGCTGTTTCTTTGGCTTGTTCGTCCCATACTCGTACCAATATGATGTCGTCAAAAAAAGGATTCATTTCAAACATCTCCGCTTCTTTTTTCTTCATGGCTCCACCCTGTAAAATCAAGGTGGCTTTGCTGGCTTCTGACAGCTTATTATAATAAGAAGGATACTTGTAACAAAGATATCTTTTGGCGTTTACGTGCTCACTCACCACGGCTAGTATTCTTGGAGGAAATCCATGTTTTTCTAACCAAACAGAGCCTTCTGTTTCATGACTTATTCCGCCTAGTTCTTCATGGTCTTCAGATATAAGATGGCCGATATCATGCAAAAACGCCCCTATGCATAGTTCAAGGTCGGCATTTTTTCCTTTTGCAAGTTGGTAGGACTGTATGGCGTGTTCTAGCTGAGTGATCTCTTCCCCAAAATATACCCCGTGGGCATGTTGTTCGTAAATATCTCTGATTAAAGCAGAGATAGTTGCTTCTTTTTCCATAATTATAAGAGAAAGGTGGAACCAATGCTTATGGCTTGCAAGCAAATTTAGGGTAATATTTGCCCCGATTTTCTGGAAGCAGATTATGGAAATATTATGTTTATGTTGCCTGATATTAACATAAGCCTGAGCATTTTAAGCTTTCATAAATTTATTTGACAATGAGCGTCTTATTTACCAAAAGCAGTGTAGACTATACGATCCATTTGAAAGTCCTGAGTGCTAAGTGGGAGTGCTATTACCTTACCTTGCCAAATACATCTTAAACCATTGGCTTCTAAGATGCTCAAATGTACACTTTCGTAACGGTGGTCGTAGGATATATTTACATAGAGATCTGGGTTTTCGTTATCATAAATCCACTTGGACTTTATGAGATGCTTTCTTATCGAGGTAGTTAATTTATCTTCCGTTTTATTACTTTCCTGCCTTTCTATTATGCTGAAAGACTTGCTGTATTGTGGAAAGTCGATGCTTGCTGTTTTTTCGAGTTTGTAGGAGCTTTTTTGACAGGCAAATAGGGAGCTTAAAAGAAGCATGATGATAAACTTGTTCATGATATAGGGGATTTGGAATCATATACAAGTTACATTTATTAATGATAAATTAATTATTCCGTAATATGGAATATGAAAACTTAATATTGGTGTTACTTTAATGACCGTTTGGATAAGATTTAGGTCAAAAAAAGACCCTTCTTAGGTTTCAAGACGGGTCATTGACGGATTCAAGAATCCAGTTATCTATGCTATAGTTCCTGTTAAAAGAGTTGCACCACCTGAAGCAAAATTAGCAAGGTCGCCCGCTGTGGCTTGTCCGGCTGCTGAGCCCATGCCTGCCTGTAATGACGCTATGTCGGCAAACCATAATTCTGCCATACGATAGTAGGCTGGTTTGCTACCATCAGCTTCATCTAGAAACTTGGTTGTTTCTGCCTTTTTCAATTTCTTTTATCTTACCGACTAATGGCATATGCGTAGTAGCATAATACTTTTCAAATGCAGCAGGGTCTGTTGGATGTCCATAAAGTACAGTTAATTTAATCATGGTATTTAATGTTTAATTTATTCGTCTAAAATGGTTTTCCTTCCTGTTTTTCTTTTATACTATATACGGTTAAAGCCTTTGCCTACTTAAACCCGCTTTATGCATTATAAAATCTCCCTATTTTATCGGGACAGTAGCTAAGTTGCTTCAAATTAGTTTACTTGGTCAAGCTCAGCACAGGCTACACCCATTTAAACTCAATCACCAGAACCCTTCTACATTAGCTCAGGGTAAACCGCTATGCTAATCTCGTTTAAATGTCTGATTTATTCCATTTTAAAACTCAATACGATTCTCCAATGCATAAACCAAGTTAAACTTAACACCAAGTTCTTGTATAGCCTAATCGTAATTATAATTTAGCACAAGCTTTCTGAAAGCTTCAAGGCTAATTAGCATTAGGTTTGAAACTATTCAAATGGCAGATTTGAATTGAAAATGTCTCTAAATAATTTCTATTTCCTGTCTTCTTTTTTCCAAAAGCCTATGAACTTTTCCTCACCAGCCTCTTACAAAAAGACTCAATTCGCCATCTTCGGCTATTAAATCTTCCGTACCAAACACTTTTTTGAGTCTTAAATTAACTTTTGTGATTGCTGAATTAACTATTCCTGCCATGGCAGATTGGATATTTACTCTTCCTACTACAGAAAGAGCTCCGCCATGAACTACTACTTCACAACCTTGCAAGAAACTCGAAAGTCGGCTATGTTTTCTACGTCTAATGGTACGATTTTTAAGTTTTTGGCTTTATCTAAACTTTGTAAATGTTCGTATTTGCTTTTGTTTGACATAACCACGAAGTTTAGCAAAGAGAAATAAAGTCTGTCTTGCTCTTTAAAAACTCCGTGGTACTTTTAGTTAAGTATTATTTCAATAATGCCGCACTGTAATAAGATATCATGTGTACTATTTTTCCCTCTTTATTTACATTATGCTGATAATGCATTGGTAAGCTAAACTTCTTTTTGTCCGACTTTCTTGTAAGGTGAAAAACCCACCAAGAATAAAGTACACCAGAATCGCCCATTTCATAGTGCATGTAATCTGGATAGCCTGTTTGCTCAACACCGTCTATGTCATACATCTCTAAAATTGCTTTGTCAGCAGCTTTTTCTTCTTCTAAATTTGTCGACTTAGTATCTGCACTATTGATATCTCTAAAAGTAGCTTTTTCGTCGAAAAAGCTGTAATATTTATCCCAATCGCCATTTTCCACTGCAGCTATCATTAACCGTAGGGTATTAATACTTGGATGTTGGTTATAAATAGTTCCGTTTTTTCTTACAGAAAACGCCTGACCAATTTCATTACCGACCTCAGGATTTACATAACTCATAGCTCTCCTGATTTTATTAGCCTTAGTTAGTGTAAATGAACGATGCAGTAACATATCTGCTTTTACGCCTGTCATTTTATGCACCCCCTTTAGTATGTCCCAAGACTCTACCGTGACGGCGTTATTGTCACTTGGGTCTTTAGTGTACTCAAAGGCATCTGGATAGGCACCTTCCATTGTTTTGATGGAATAATAGTCTAGCTGATCATGCCAAGCCTTAGCGTTCCTAAGAAATTGTGATTTAGTCATTCCTTTATCAAATTGAGTTGAAGTGACTGGGTTGTAGGCTACGAAATCATCCGTCATAAGTTTTGACATCGCAGTTGTGTCTCCTTTAACCATTGCCTTGGTAAAGGCATCCACCACATTGATAGCTGGGTGTTCAATATAGATTTTACCGTTTTCTTTTTTTTGGCCAAAGCCGATGAACGGTAACATCATCAATAAGCATAGGGTAATTTTTCTCATGGTCGTTTTATCATTTTTATAGTGCTGACGCCGCACTTTTTAGGTTAAAAGTTTTATCTATAATTCTTTATGATTACTGTTTTAAAGTTCAAACAGTCAACTATTTCTTAGGAGCATCGTTATTGTAGATGTCTCTAATGCATATATAATCACCATCGCGTTTTTCCCAAATCGCCATGTATTTACCAGTACGAAGTACCTTCCCATTAGCATCTTTTACCGTAGTAATTCCAATCTCAGTCACTTGGTTTTCAGAACCAAATACCTCTGCAACATCAAATGTGGTTACACTGTTTTCTGTGTTTTTGGCAACGCTAGCCTCCACATCTTTTCGCATAGCTTCTTCACCGCTGATAGAAGGCTGGTCATTTCCCATTGTTATGGCATCATCAGCATAGAAAGCTAAAATGGCATCCACATCACCTGCTGTTTGAGCTTCTGCAAAAGCGGTTTCTTTCGCTTGAATTTCAGCTTTGATAGCCATCATATCAGGCTCCATAACAGCAGCTACTTGGTCTGGAAGTTCTTCAGAGCCCTCTTTTACCTCAGTACATCCAAAATTGATTAGAACTAAAAATGTTAATCCTGCTAAGTAAGAATATTGTTTTTTCATTGCTATTATTTTTATTTTTTGCCTACTCTAAAATGGTTTTTGCCGGGCCGACGCTTCGGAAACCCCAATGTTTTAAGCCCTTTGGCTAATCTTTTAAATACACCATACTTGGGCTATCCAAGGCACCCCAGTTAGCCTTTGTGGTCAATTCTATTTCTCCTGAAAGTTTTAAATCAAATACTAATGAAGCATAACTACCATCAGGCTCACCAGGATATTCAAAAGTATTGTTTCCGATGTATCTATATCCCTCGCCAAAAACCTCATTTTTTAGCCACAAATCATTATCCCTTTTGAAAAGCTCTATTTGGTTTTTTGTGTCTTTCACATTTGTGTAAGAGCCAATTAATTTGTCAATAGCCACCGCTTCAACGCCCAAAGTGAGGGCCATGCTTACGTCATACGCTATCCTTTTTCGACCATCTTTTAAATTTTGCACAGGCAATATCCTCCTCTTTGCTTTGTCTGAAGCGGCTGCTGGGTCTTTGCTAATGTATTTGTCATCAGCTAAATACAATTGAGTTACCAAAGGCTGATAACCTTCAGCCGTAATCATCATATGAAAATGGGCCGGTCGCATTAAGCCACCACCTGCGTCATAAGGCACTGGTACAATGGTTTGAAAAGCATAATTGCCATTTTCGTCTGAAAAAGTGGTTCCTCTAAACTTGAAGGCATCAGTTTCATTGTCATAAACGCCGTCTGCATCACAATGCCATAATTCAATTTTTGCATTTTTATAAGGACTGACACAATCTAGATGTTTGATTTTTCCGCTTAATTCTACCAATGTCCCTTTCTCGCCTTTGCTCTTTAGGTTAGTTCGGACAGGGCTATTGGGACGATAAAAAGGACCTAAAATATCTGAGGTAGTTTCACAATCCCCTACAAAATGTTTCCCATCAAATTTGATAAAACTGGATGCCGAAACGGCAACGGCACAAAGGCCAGTGTTAATAATAAAATTTCTTCTTTTCATATCTTAATAGTTTATATATGAATAATTTAACTTGCTATAAATCAAATAGTTTACTAAGAATAGCATAAAATATTTTACAATTCGAGGTCGTACTAATGTCAAATAAAATTTGAAATTATAGTATTATTCCACTGGCAAATTCGAATTGAAAATATCTCTAAAGAGCTTCCATTTACCGTCTTCTTTTTTCCATAAAACAATGTACTTTTCTTCTCCAATGACTTTTTCACCTGCATACAAGGTGAGCTCACCTTCTTCGGCTATTAGGTCTTCGGTGCCGTACACATTTTCGAGCCTTAAATCAATACCAGTTAGACCAGATTCAAACATTTCTCTTATTGCACTCTGAATATTAGCCTTTCCTATAACTGATGGTGCTCCGCCGCTCATCAATTTGGCATCAGCCGTATATGAATTGGCTAAACCAACGGAATCTCCAGCGGCAACGAAAGCCATAAATTCTTTATTTGCCTGTTCTATTTCAGCTTTGGCAATTGTCAAATCAAAGGTTGATTTTGAGGTTGTTTCTTCTGCTTTTTGCGTACAACTCATTACTACCGAAGTAGCGATTATTAAAGTGAGTCCAAAGATTGTGTTTTTCATGATTGTTATTGTTTTAAATGATACAGTGTGTTTTTTGCTTACTAAATCAGTTTCGGCTTTCCTGTTAATTTATTTCTTGAATTCAGGATTTATATCTTAGGTAACTTATTAATCCGCTTAAGTCTGATGTCTTTATAATATACCTCAGCTCCTTCCGATTGAAGTCCTATCTTGCCAGACCGAACAGAGCTTTTATCGCTCGTTTTTTTTGAGTTAAATATTCTCATAACAACAGTACCATTGACCATGTGTATACTTGAATCTCCAAAGCAGATTAAGTCAATTTCATTCCACGCTCCACGCTTATTTTCTTTCTCAGGATACTTCGTTACATTCATTTTTGCCAAACTATCCATTAGGCCTTTTTTTACATATTGTGTTTGTTGATCATCCTGAAATAATTGAGCACCATAGTAGGTTCGAAGTTTTGAATTTTCATCATATTGATAGAATTTACTATCTAAAGTTTTGCTTGGAGCATCGACTTTTATGTCTCCTATTGCCACGTAATCTCCCGTGTATCCTTCCTGAATTTGAAATTCATGCGAATTCATCCAAGCATAAGAAGAGCCAGGTTCACCAAATCCATGATACATCAAACCACTATCCATGGGGTCATTTTCTTTCGGTACGTGTTTGTCATTACCCCATTTAAACTTCAGTTTGAGGTGATAGTTTCCATAGTCCTGCTCGGTAGACATCATCCCAAAAGCTGTACCTGAGATGCTTATGACATTTTCATCCTCCAATTGGACTACTTTAATTACATTTTGCTTAGGATTATTCAAGCCCAAATAACCCTCCTGAGTTTTGTCAAAACCAGAAAAAGGACTATTGAAATATGTATTCCAGCCAGTTAAGTCTTTACCGTTCCAAATTGAAACCCATTCATCTTCGGCATCAGCCAATTCAGTTTTTTCGGATGAAGAGTCATCAGAACTTTTACACCCGATACATAACAGTAAAGTGAAAAGGATGGAGGTCATCAATGTTGTAATTTTGAGAATGGTGTTTTTCATTTTCTAATATTTATTTTTCATGTTCTTAAAACCAGTTACATAAAAATTAGCATCTATAATCAATTCTTTTTTGGTGTCCTTGGTGTACTCATGTGTCCAATTGGTTGTTGGTTTAATCCATTGCTCTTTGTCATCAAGCTTTACTTTTAAAGGCATATCAAATCCTGATACGGCATTTGTCCAGCGGTAGGCAAATTTGTTATCTTCAAAATAGTATTCTAAAGTGGGAATTTGGATAGTTCTTAAGTACTGATCAAAAAAGGTCTTTAGGTTCAAGCCTGACTGTTGTGAAATGTAAGTTTCAACCTCTGATGATGTGATAGTTTTATGGTAAAATTCTGTATTTAAGCCGGTTAGAATAGCTCTCCACTTTTCATCATCATTGATCACTTGCCTTAATGTATGCAAAAGGATAGCACCTTTCTGATAAATATCTTGGGTGTAATCTTTGTCATTAACATCGTAATCTCCAATAATTGGAATTTTATTTTCGATGATGTGAGAAATACCTTTAATATATTCTTCTCCAGCTTTTTTCCCATAATGATACTCTACATATAATGCTTCAGAATAGGTAGTGAATGCTTCATGCACCCACATATCTGCCATGTCTTTGTAGGTAATGTTATTTGCAAACCATTCGTGACCAGATTCATGAATAAGCATATAATCGAATTTTAATCCCCAACCAGATCCTGACATATCTCTACCATCATACCCATTAATATATCCAGCGTATCCAACAGAACTTTGATGCTCCATGGCAACACCTTCTACAAGCTTATAGCTGTCTTCATAAAATGGATAAGGACCAAACCAATATTCAAAAGCTTCTAACATTAAATGTGCCTGTTTAAACTGAACTTTGGCTTTTTTAAGGTTTTCGGGCAACACATAATAATCACATGCTAATGTTCCTTTCATTCCGTTGTATGGGTCTGAAAAATGGACGTAATCTGCTACGTTAAGAGCTATTCCGTAATTATTAATTGGGTTTACTACTGTCCATTGATAGGTTGTTGTGCCATTTTTATTTTTTTTGGTTGCTGTTAGCTTACCATTGGCAACAGCCATAAGCTCTTGAGGAACGGTCACGCTTATTGTCATCCCATTATCTGGCTCATCGTACATGTGATCCTTGTTTGGCCACCACAAACTAGCACCTTCACCTTGACATGACGTGAAGATAAACGGTTTGCCATTCGCACCTTTCTCCCATGAAAATCCACCATCCCAAGGGGCTCTTGGTGCTTCCTTTGGATTTCCTTCATAGAAAACCTCAATTTCTTTTGAGGATCCTTTTATTTGATTTTCTTTCAAATGAATGAAATACGCATTTCCTTCTTGTGTAAACGTCAACGCTTTACCTGCTTGAATAACTTTCGTGATTTTCAATGGAGGTTGCAAGTCTATTTGCATGTCGTTCTTTGATTCTAATACGGTATATGTGATGGTATTAGAGCCTTTAATGAACTTGTTTTTGATATCTAATTCAAAATCTAAATCGTAATGCGTTAAATTCCACCATGCCCATTCATCAGTTATTTTCCCTCTTAAAGTGTCTTGTCTTGTATATGTTTTTTCGACTATGGGGGCAATGGTCATATCACGTGCAATCGGACTGCGACTCAAAGTAACGGGCCTTAATTGGCGTGATCCGAGAAAAAAAAAGCCTTTGTAAATTTCTGTACTATCCTCTTTTTTTAATTTGAAATTTAGAAGAAAATTTGAATAGTTTATTGCGATTAAAAGAGAATCATTCTTTAAGATAACATGTTCAATAGGTGTATTAATTATACTAGGTCTATCTCTCCCTTCCCAATTATAAATTCCGGAATAGGCATTGTTGATCTTGTCGATGTTTATTACTAAATCAGCATTTGGATCTTGAATTTCGTACCATTTACCAGTTATGTTTTGCCCAAATAAGCTATACATAGATAGCTGGAGGCTTATTAGAAGGAGTATCGTCCTTTTCATTGTTTTTATTTATTTATGACGAATAATCTTTTAGGGAAGTTAATTTGCTGATTAATCGATTGGACGAAAATTTTATTTACTCATCGCATCAGCCAATTTTTTGGTATCGACATATTGTTGAAATGCGGTAATTTTTCCGTCTTTTAATGTCCAAAGATGGACCACTTGTGAATCATATTCTGCCCCATTTTTTTCACTTTTGCATGGTAGCGAAGTGTAGCAAATACTTGGTCATTTTCCATTGAATGAAGTTTGACGTCCGTAAGGTTGAAATATTCGTGATCTGCCATGATGCGGCCAAAAACACCATTTAAAATCGCATCCGGCCCAATGTACGGATTGCCATCTGCATACATGTTCCTTTCGGCTTCGTTCCAAACTATTTTTTCGTCCATACCACCTAATACATTCGGAACATCGCCGATGGCAAAAGACTTGTACAGATTATCGATTATTGTTTTGTTTTCCATTTTTGTTTTAATATTGAAAATCTCAACTATTATAAGCGTCCAAAGAAGCCTGTGCAGGCTTGAACTCCATACCCAAATCTTTAATCGCCAAATTGCAGTTATAAACGATTACTGGTTTTTCTACCGGTTCTTTGCCATTGAGCATCAACGTGATATCAGAGATGTGGTAGTTTTCGCTGGATAGCAAGTAATTTTTCCCGTTTGTATTCTTAGTGACTACTATTTTGTAAATGGCGGCTGCCACGTCTTCTACATCTACCAATGCCCATGAGATGTCCATGTCATAAAGCATTTGGATAAATGGATTGGGGGCGATTTTATTTTTGAATAAATATTGAATACCCGTAGAGGTGGAGTCTTCCCGATTGGAAAGCGACTTTCCCATTACACCCACCGGGGAAACCGAAGTGATTTCAAAGCTTAAGTCTGGATTTGCTGTCATGAAATCATTCACAACTTGATTGGCCATAAACTTTGCTTGTGCATAAGGGTGACTTTCTGAGTTAGAATGAGGAGCATCTGCTTCTGTGATTTGGTCGCCTTCATTTTTGCCTTTGGGTAGCATTGGGAAATCCGTATTATAGGCAGCCACAGAAGCAATAAAGACTACTTGCTCTATGCCGGGTGTTTCTTTGGCCAATTTCAAGAAGTTTTTAGTACCCTCAATGGTGGGGTCAAAAAGCTCCTTCTTTGGGTTTTTTACGTCTAATTGGAAAGGCGTACCACCGTGAACTACGATGTTACAGCCTTTCAGAAAGTCACTAAGAGAAGCCTTATCCTCTACATTCATTTGTACCAGTTTCAGGTTTTCTGCATTAGGCAAAGCTGACAAATGAGCGTATTTGTCTTTGTTGGAGAGATCAGTGGCTGATACTTTTACATGGTAGCCATTCTCCAAAAACTTTTTGGTGTTATAACTTCCAATGAAGCCCGCACCACCAATGATTCCTACTGTTTTCATTTTGATTGATTTTTTTGAATTTATTTAGCCCTAACTATTTTTACTTTTCCCTAAAAAAAATATTATTTATTTCAACAAATCGTCATTGTAATAAATAACTTCATTCACTATTTTACCTTCAGCGTTTACCGTATGCGAATAATGAACAAACAGCTTTATTTCTTTTTTGTCCGATTTACGTATAAGGTTAGTATTCCACCAGGAGTAAAGCGTACCTGATTTGCCACCTCTATTACCCATTTCGTATTGCATAAAATCAGGGTATCCAAATTGTTCTATGGACTTAATGTCAAAAGCCCCCATAAATGCTTTGTCTTGTGCCTTGTTCTCCTCTAAAGTAATAGCTTTCATTTCAGGGTTGTTGATGCTGATGAAAGTAGCTTTAGGGTCGGAAAAGCTATAGTACTTGGCTAAATCACCATTTTCTAATGCTCCCATCATGATTCGTAACGAGTTGATATTCTCATGTTGGTTGTAAATTGTACCGTTTTTCCGGTTAGAGTTACTAGCACTGATTTCATTGAACATTTCAGGATTACTGTACATTATAACTCCCTTAATCTTGTTGTCTTTGTTGATTATAAAAGTACGTTGCATAGCCAAATTTGCCTTGACTCCCGTTTTCTTATGAATTCCTTTAGCATCATCCCAGCGAACCACCGTTATGTCTCCCTTATCGCCAGCATATTCAAAAGCATCTGGGTAAGAACCTGCAGAGGGAGTAATGGTCAAGTAATCAAAGGATTGACTCCAGAAAATTGACCTTCCCATTAAAGCTTTTTTGTCTGATGAATTAGTTGCAGAATTAGGAGATAAGCCATCAATTGCTTTAAAGTCTTCTGTTAACAAGCTCGCCAATTTAGCTGTATCCCCTTTTACAAATGCTTTGGTAAAAGTTTCCGCAACATTAATGGCTGGATGCTCAATGTAGATTTTACCATTTTCCTTTATTTGGCCGAAACCCATGAAGGGTAACATTATTAATAAACCTATTTTAAGTTTTTTCATTTTTTGTTTATTTAAATTATTGCCTATTCTTCCCACTTTTATGAGGACGGTTTTCAGCTTATCCCGTTATTTAGATGTACTACTTTTAGCACCTCCCAAAAAAATCACTGACAATACACGTTTGTCTGTTGGTCTTTTAATTTAAGCTCCTCATACGTTCTATTTGGTAAGCCTAAATCTTAATAAAAATCCGAATGTTCTTTTCATCTAATGAAATGGTTTAAAATGGATTAAGTGAGCGGTAAAAGAGCAAACCACTTGGCAAATGCATCCCAGGCTGGAAAGCTTATTTTAAATAAATACAGCCAATGAAAAAGGATATATAGCACTGTCAAAAGCGGGAATATCCATCGCCCTTTATTCTGCTTCCTTTCTAAGAAAATCAAAGCCATAAGCAGGGCATAAACAAGCACAATGGTGACTATAAAGCCTGTAATAAAGTCGGTGGGATAGAAGACATTAATGATTAGCCTACCCAAAGAGGGCTCAATGAATACAATTCCTGTAGCAATCATGGCTCTGGCATGTATTTGAATGTTCTTTTTGTACCAAATAGCAATACCGTACATGACACCAATAATCACCAGATCTTTAAGTTGCAGCCACAAACTTGCTCCAAGATTCGAGCTAACCTCACCACCTATACGATGGTGTTTAAGTAGAATGACAGACACAAAGAATAAGGGCAATAAGACATAAGTCAGTTTCCCTATCTTTCTATGTAAGGCAACTTTCTTCCTTTTGATAAGCATGGGCTGCAGCACCAAGAGTGTTACCCAAGCGGCTGCCATAGCGGCATGAAAGTGAAAGTAGAAACTGAAATCGGCTGTCCCATCCAGGAATTTAGCAAAGTAGGTAGGCCAAAATCCAAGTAAGACCAGAACAACTAAAACCAGGAAATAAAATGTTGATTTATTCCATTGAATTGGCAAGACTCGGTTTTGTATTGTTTTCATTTATTCTGCTTATAAAGCGTTAGCTAATTTACTATTTAACATGCTGAGTACCAACTATTTTTAGGGAGTGGCCGTTTTAGTGAAATCGCTCAAACGAAATCTGGTTTCAGCCAATACACCTTTATCTTTCCACCAATCCTAGCTGCTGCATAAACTCCAGGTTATCCAGAAAATCTTGCTCCTGAGCTATCTTACCATCTTTCATTTTAACTAAGGTTACTCCGTCTATATCTACCGTTTTCCCAGTAGCTGGAATCCCGAAAAAGTCTCCCGTATGTGTTCCCTTGAAATTCCAGTGTTTTACAATTTTATTTCCCTGCCCAAAAGCATCCACTATGGTAAAACTGACATTAGAAAAACCCGTGAGGTAATTATTATAATAAGCTTTAAAGGCTTCAATGCCCACAATATTCTCAGGTGTACTGATAAGTGTAATACTCTTATCAAAACTGGTTTCATTAATGCCGTCAATGTTTGAGTTATTGACTATGTCGTCCCAGACAGACTCATACATCCCTAAGTCTTTAGACAACCTCATGCTGGCTGTTTTTAATTCCAAATATTCCACGGAGGGTTCTGTACGGCAGCTCAGAATAGTTAAAAGAAAGATTATACTTAAACCTGGAATACACTTTTTTATAGTTTTCATAGTTGAACTTTTATCTATTATTAATTAACACAACCTCCTATCCTTGCCAAAAAGTTACTCCCGCTTTTAGCCGTAGTAAGGTTTTGAAATTGGAGAATTCTAGGTCTCTGTTATAGTTTTCTTTATGACTCCATACAAGCTTCAAAAGCCGCCAGACGGCGACGTGAAAGAGAAACTTGTATTGAAGTATTTCTTTTTGAATGATGAAGACTCCGGCTACCATAATAAATGGTGAAGAAATTGAGGTAGTCAAGATTCACTAGCGTAGCTCTGTTTACTCGAAAAAAATTAAACTCCGATAGGCGTTTTTCAATCACCCCGAGCGTGGTAGACGACAATAAGTCGCTTCCATCTGCAAAACGTATAAAAGTATAATTATCTCTAGCTTCTAGATTTAGAATCTGATCTGGATGTGCAAACCTTCGTGAACCTAAGTGTACTGTGTTTTTCATGGCTATAAAGTGAGAATGCTCTGATAATACAGATTGAAATAGCCTTAAAAATATCTTATAATCAAGCACTTATTTCCCAACAGCCAAGCTAGGTTTCCGAAAGCATGGATTTAGTTTCCGGCGATAATATAGATTAGTACTAAAACATTAATCCTAAACTTTATGAAGCCTTTTCATTAGGTCTTCTTTGGAACTTTGCCCTATAGGAATGGCCTGATCATTTATAAAAACGTAGTTTTCTGCCACCTCGTCAATTTCTAATATGTTTATCAGATAAGAGCGATGGATTCTCATGAAATGGCTTGTTGGTAATTTCTCTTCTACATTTTTGAGAGGGACAGAAAGTATATATTGACTGCTTTTAGTAAATATTTGACAATACGCCCGTTCGGCACTTATGTATAAAATATCTGCAATAAACAGTTTTACCATTTTATCCTTATGCTTCACAAAAATGCGGTCGCTCAGATAGTCTGGTTCGTTTTCTGGAAGGAATATATTGTTTGAAGTGGTTTTAGGTTCTAGGTGGTTAAAGGCACTTTCGTTTATCCTTTCTACAGTAAGTTCTATTGATCTTTGAAGATCCAAAATATTAAAAGGCTTAGACATAAAGGCATGCGGACGAGTCAATTTAGCCCTTCCAAAAGTACCGGCATCGGTATTGGCGGTTAGATAAATAACCGCCACATTATAATTTTTTTGAACAATATCCGCGGTTTCTATACCATCAAGCTCTCCTTTAAGATTGATATCCATTATAATGATATCGGGATTGTTCTGCTCTATATGTAGTAAAACCTCCTCTCCTCTAGACAAAATACCAGTAACCTCATAACCCAATTTGCTGAGCTGCATAGAGATTTTGGCGGCTATAATCATTTCATCCTCAACGACCAGTATTTTAATAAGATTACTCATATTTTAAGCTTCTTTTTTTCAAAAATCAAAGAAATACGTGTCCCTTCATTTATCTGATAATCAATAGTTCCTTCTAGCTGCTTGGTCAAAAGCTGGATAAGGGTACCGCCAAATCCTGTGCCGTTAGAAGGGATATCTTCTTTTATGCCGTTTCCATTGTCTGCGACTATCAACTCTAATTGCTCTTCGGTATACGTTCTTAAGCTAATCTTTATCAGGCCTTTTTCTTTTCCTTCAAAAGCATATTTAAAAGCATTGGTTAATAACTCATTGACTATCAATCCTACAGGAATAGCCGTATCTATATCCAATAACATTGGAGGCATATCGCACTCAATACTTATTCGGTTCTGAAAATTAAAGGAATTAATCATATTCTGACCCAAATTCACAAAATAATCTCTCATCTCTATTGATGCTAAATGCTCTCCTTGATACAGCTTTTGGTGAATTATTCCCATAGAGCGAACTCTGTTTTGACTTAAAAGCATGGCCTCCTGAATAGAAGGGTCGTCTATTTGTGAGGACTGAAGTTCTAAAAGACTAGAGACAATCTCTAGGTTGTTTTTTACTCTATGGTGTATTTCCTTTAAAAGCAGCTCATTATCTTGGTTCTTTTTGCCCAAAGCTTCCTGAGTAAATTCCAAATTTTGAATAGACAAATTGAGGTCTATGGTTCGTTTTCCAACCTCCTTTTCCATAGAATTATAAAGACTACCAAACTGATTGGTGATATAGATATAAATCCCGAGCGGAAAACTTATATAAAGCAATATCAGATCCAGATAAATTAATGAATTCGAGAGTAAGATAATTTCGGCACTTTGGAGTCTATTCACTAGTAAAAAAGTGGCTGTGCCAATAGCACCAAAGGTGGCATAATGTACACCCCCTTGTTTTTTGTGCGTGGCTTTAAACATCACTATCAACATGAGGGTGATAACCAGAAAAATGCTGACAGCATCAAAAACAATAAAAGGCATAAAAGGGACAAAATAATTTGCGGTGCGTATCGGTAAGAGCCAAATGAGATGCTTGACCCAGTCGTACTTCTTAATGCCAAATAATAGAGTTAGCGTATAGGGCAGCAAAGAGAATCCCGCCCCAAAAGCAACAGAATTTATGATATTACCAATTACGGCGTCCCAAAAGCTATTTAGGCTAAGAAAAAGCAGGATATGTGCAGAAATAGCGGCTATTAGAAATAACACAGTGATGAGCGAAATTATCAAACTGGCTCTGCCACCTTTAAATTTCAAGTACAGTAAAAGGTGTAAGACCAACAAAATAATAAGTACCACCGCTATTACCGAAAGAGTGGCCATGCTATTGGCACGACGACTATCAGAATTAGCACCTCTGACTTCCGTGGCCATACCAACATAAAAACCCAGATTTGAAGAAAACTTTCTGAGTAGCCTTTGATTCCTTTTAGCCTGATGATTGGAAAATCGGATAGCTAAAACATGAACACCATCTCCAATGATCTTCATATTTTTATCCGCCACATAATTAGGAATATGCGATACTTCTAATGCTGCGTTTCTTGAAAAATTACCATAAGAATGCAATAGCTCACCATCTAAAAATACGTCAGCAGCTCCCCAAGTTGAAAAATACAGCCTTCGAATTTGATTCCTAATTTGAGTGTCTGTGGTAAACTTAAACCTCCACCAGCCATAACCCGACCAAATGCTATCTGGCATAGCTTCGGCTTTTAGACCTATAGGGTAAATCAGATGCCAGTCAGAATCATCTATATCCAACGCCGACCAGCCTAGATCGTCTCCTGGGTGATATAACCAAGCATTTCGATAATTTAATGCTAAAAGACCTTCTTTCGTCAGCGACGATTCTAAATAAGGGACTTCGGCTTTATTGGCAAATGATTTGCTATTTACCGCTTGAAATAGGGTTAAAAGAATAGCAACAAAGCTGACAAGCATTGTCTTTTTAAAGAACATCTTTAAGTATTGTCTAGTTACTTTTATATTCATCTGATGCTTGCCTCCATCGTTCTTTTTACACGTTTTTTTATTTAATTGGCACGGTTTTTTTAGGGGCTGTGTGCATCCTTGATTCTAGGATTAAGGCTTAAGATGTTAATTTATAGATAATTTAGTTAAGAATAGGAAAGTTAGAGAGCTTCGCTTCTAATTGCTCTAGACGGATTACCTCAGCAAATTCTAAGGGTAAAACTGGCGTGCTAGCGGTTAAGAAATTAGTGTACACAATCTTATCCCGCCAGAGAGAAGCATGCTGATATAAGCCATCGGGTTTATCAGGCATGGTTTCTGGTTTTGTTGAAAATCAATGAAACCTTAGTTCCATTTTTATTTTCATAGGAGATGGTGCCATTTAATTGTTTGGTGAGGAGGTCTATCAGCATGGTGCCAAAGCCCGTACCTTTTGTAGGACTGTCAGTAGTTTTTCCAATTCCGTCATCCGTTATATTTAATTCTAGGTTGTCGTCATTAGGGCCATTAGATTTCATGGTAATTTCAATTTTGCCATTATCTTTTCCTACAAAAGCGTACTTAAGGGCATTTGTGAGCAATTCGTTGGCAATAAGCCCAACGGAAATGGCGGTATCCACATCTAGCACTAGTTCGGGCATGTCACATTCTATTTTTACTTTACCATCCGTACTAAAAGAGTTCATGATATTCTCCCCCAAATTCACGAAATAATCACGCATTTCTATGGAGGTGAGGTGTTCACTTTGATAAAGTTTTTGATGAATTATTCCCATAGAATGCACCCTGTTTTGACTAGAAAGCATGGCGGCTTGCACAGAAGGGTCGTCTATTTGAGATGATTGCAGTTCTAAAAGGCTCGATACTATTTCAAGGTTGTTTTTTACTCGGTGGTGAATCTCCTTTAATAAGAGCTCGTTTTCTTTGTGACGTTTATCTAATTGAATATTAGTGACTTTTAAGTTTTCATTTAGCTCTTCAAGTTGGAGGTTCTTCTTCTTGTTTTTATGATAAGCAAAAAATAAACCGCTCAAAAGTAAAATCATCATGCCCCCAACGATATAGCTTAACAATTGGTTTTTTTGCTGCTGCTTAATTAATTCAGACTGTGACGAAATGGTCTCATTTTTTTGTTCTATTTCGTATTTTACTCTTAGTTCGGTTTTTAGGGCCTCGGTTTCTTGTTGCAAAGCATTGATGGAGATGTCTTTGCCCGCAGCCAAATATTTGAAAGCTAAATCTGACTTATTGAGTGCCCTATATGATTCTGCCAACCAGATGTAGTGGTCTTTCAATTCTTCAGAATTATAGACTTTCTTATCCTTAAAGTGCTCCACATAGTCTTTTAAATAGGGAATAGCTTCAGCATATTTCCTTTGCAAATAATAGACACTCCCTATACCACCTTTCCAGCCATTTGCAGCTTCTGGACCATACAATTCTTGCATCCCTTTCCAGGAGTATTTAAAGTCTATCAAGGCCTCGTCAAATTGCTTCAAAGCACGGTAGGCTTGTGCACGCCATGCTCTAACATTTAAGGTTTCTGAGTTTTGATATTCTTCTGGTAATTGAGTAACTAGTGCTAAGGCTTTATTGACAGCTTTTAGTGCTTTTTCTGGCTGTCCAATTTTAATATAAATGTTACTGGAGCCAAGCAGTGCCCTAATCAGCGGATGCGTGTTTTCCTCTTTTTCATAGGCGGCCACCACCATTTCACTGTATTTTAGGGCAGATTCAAAATCTTTGGTGTTGGCGTATAGATTACTTAAAGATGCATGAATAGAATTTATACCTTTTTGGTAACTAATCGACTGAGCCACTTCTAAGCCTTTGAAAAATTGAACTTCAGCTTCGGCGTATTTCTGCATAAAGTCCAAATCAAAACCTACCGTTTTATAAGCTTTGCTAATCAGTTCTTTATCGTCTGTTTGTAAAAAGAATTGTAGTGCCTGATTGTCATAATAATAGATAGAGTCTTTGTTTTCAGAAGTAATGCTTAGGTAATGCCAATTGGCCAGTTCTTTATAGGTTTTGGCAATCAATAGAGGCTTTTTAGCAGCTTTTGCTCGTTTTAAAGTAAGCCACAAGTCTTCTTTTATTTTGATATCAGTTTTACCTTTCATCTGATTAATGGCATCGCCTAATTTTACCAATGCGGTATCTATCGGGAGGGATGCAAGATTGGGTATTTGATAAATATCTTCGGTTTTTTGCTGGGCGTTTAAGCCGAATGAAAAGAGGTTAAATAAGAGGAAAAGTATAGGCACTTTTCTCATTTCTTTAAATTGATTCTTCATAGAAAACATGGCTAGTCTCAAGGTATTGAAAACAAGGTACGCCATTTTAATGAAGTCCAAAAAATGTTTTTGCTGACAAATTTTCTTTCTGCAGATAATCAGAAAAGGATGGTTCTGTAATGATTATAGAAAATAGCTTTGGGTATAAACCAAAGTTTTAAATTTTGGAGGGGAGGGTAGCTGCTTATGCTCCATGATTTAAGCCGTTATTCTTAGAATTAGACATACTTAACATGGGTTCAAAAGAAAAACCTGTCCCTTTGGGACAGGCCTTTACACTTCACCATTTTCTTTATAAAAATGCTTTGTTTATTTCATCAACCAGATTGCTTCGTTGATGTCATCTTTTCCAGAAAACTGGCTATCAATAGCCGTTTTATAGTTGGATGTGTTGGTTGTTCTTTCAGAGTATGGATACTGCCATCTTACTGCTATTCTTCCAGAGTTTCCTGTACCTACACCTGTTAAAAAAGTAGGAAATCCCGTTCTACGCCAGTTGAAATACCCTTCCATACCAGAATTCATGAAAAAAGCCAAGTATTTCTGTGTAATGATTTGTTCCAATCCTTTGGCATCCGCTGTGTATTTTACGTTTGGCTGAGCCAGGTAGTCTTGTAATTCAAAATCATAGTCGTATTTGGCAAAGTCCGAGGAGTTTCTACCACCATTTAAAGAATACGTGAAAGTGTTTGTGCCAGAGCTAATGCCATAAAACTGAAAAGAAGCTTCTACACCTTTTTTGTACCAAGAATCTGCTGAGCCGGTGGAGGTCCAAGCTCTATGAATACCTTCGGCAATATTAAAGCACATTTCAGGATAGCCTACTATAAAAGTGGCCTCACCCACATAGTTTGTGTAGTATCTGTTTCTGTTTTGGAAAGAGTATGAACCTGGAGCAAAACCCTCATTATCTATACCTGCCTTAAAAGACATATCTGCAAGGTCTTCACCAGAGTTGGCCCCTAAATAAGCAGAGAAATCGTTTGGCTGCTTACCCGCTTTTATTTGTGAACCTGCTGGCTCAGTGGTCACAAAAAGACGTGGATCTTTACGCACTTTTAGGCCTTCCACATATGTAGCAGCCATGTTTTGGCGTGTAGCGTCAAAACCAAAGTTATCTGGATTTGACGGGTATTTGTTAAACTGATTGCTTGTAAACTGAAGATTATCACTCATCCCGTTTAGTAAAGGATACTTTGTAGGGTTAGAGAGAATGGCTGCAAATCTCGCTTTGATGTTTAAATCGGCATCAGTTTCTTTCTTGCTTAGTGTAGTCAAAACTCTTAATTGAAAAGCGTTAACTACTTTTTGCCATTGTCTTAAGTCACCGTCAAAATAGATGTCGCCGGTTAACTCATTATCACCCTCGGCTATGAGCGAAGCCATTTCTGTGTTTGCTTCGTCTAACCATTTTAAAATTTGTAGGTAAATGTCTTTCTGAGAATCATAGGAAGGCTCAAAGTTTTCTCCACCTTGAAGAGCACCTGTCAATGGCAAATCACCCACACGTTTGGTCATTTGGTCATAGTAAAATGCCTTTAAAAATTTAGCTGTCGCCGAGTATGGATTAACGGCTTTAGCTCCTGCGTTAAGTGCTTCTTCTTCCATTTTGGTTACGTTTTTAAGCGTATAAAAATGGTTTGGCATTTCTGTCCAAGTATACTCGTTGGTAGCGTAATAGTTATAGTTGGAACAGAAGAACTGGTTCCAACGCATTTCTGCACTAAACGGACGCCCCGTGGAATTGTACATCTGATATTGTACCTCTTTCAGCACTAAGGCTGCCGGTACGTTTACGGGTCTGTTTGGGTCTTTTTCTAGTTCTGCAAAATCACTACCGCAGCTAGTGAGCATAAAAAAGCTCAGAAACAGGATGCTTAATTGTATATATTTCATGATGTTATATCTTTTAAAATCAGTCAATTAGAAAGTGAAGTTTACGTTTACACCATATCTTCTTGTAGAGGGTGTTTGAACATCAGAAGAGCCACCACCTATGTATTGGTTTAGGTCAATGTCTTTCTTTTCTGCAAAGTAAAGTAGGTTTCTACCTACCAATGAGATACTTACATTTTGTACTTTTTTCCCAAGCCATTCTTGTGGTAAAGAATAGCCGATGACAGCCTCACGAAGCATTCCGAAAGAACGGCTCATCAAGTTTCCTTCATCCGTATTATAATAGCGGCTTACCCAGTCTTGCAAATACTGCTCTGTGGTATTTGGCGTATAGCTTAATTCTGAATAGTTGGTTACTTTCCCATCTGCATCAAAATTGATTTCGGCACCGTTTGCCACCTGAACACCTTCACCTACGTAAGATTTAACGCCTAAGTAATCTTGGTAACGAGCTTCGCCCATTTCACCTTCCACCGTAGCAATATGACGACCACCACGGAACGTTTGTTTTTGAGCGTAGTTGGTAATTACACCTCCTATTCTACCATCAAACTGGAAGCTTAAGCTGATGTTTTTGTAGTTGAATCTGTTATTAATACCAAAAACGAAATCAGGATTTGTATTTCCTAAATATTGTGACACTGGAGCGTAAATGGGTCTACCACTGGCATCATTAATGATTTCTCCTTCTGGTGTACGTACAAAAGCACGACCGTAAAATTTATCCATTCTGTCGCCTACTTTTAAGAAAGTGTTTAAGCTTTCTACACCTGGGTAAATCTCTGTCAAAGTCTCTTTATAAGTCGACCAGTTAGCCAAAATATCCCAAGTAAAGCCATTTAGTTTTTTGATAGGTGTCCCTGTCAATGAGAATTCTAAACCTTTTTTCTGGGTTTTGATACCATTAACTAATGCCGTAGAATAGCCAGAAGTACTAGATACTGGAAGGTTGAAGATTTTTGGCCCCTCATTAGAAATGAAGTATGTGGCATCAAAAGCTAATCCGTTACCCAAGAATTTCAAGTCTAAACCAATCTCTGTTTGAGAAGTAGAACTTGGCTGAAGTTCTGGGTTGTTTAAGGAGTTGGTAAATGCTGCGGACGGCTGATTATTGAATGTGGTCAAGATAGCGTAAACTGCCGAGTTTTGATATGTAGGGCCATCATAAGGAGCGAAGTATTGGTCTCCATATCCAAGTGGATTGCTGTCGCTTACAGATGGAATAGCTCCAATAGATGATTTAGTCAAACCGTCTTTTACGTTGGCATAAGAACCTCTCAATTTGGCATAGCTAATAAAACTAGGCAATGGCAGATAATCTGTTAATGAAGTAGCCAATGCCACAGAAGGGTAGAAGAACGTGTTGTTTCCTTGAGGAAGCGTAGAAAGCTGATCTACGCGACCTGTGGTTGATAATGTTACATAATTCTTCAAAGAAAAATCAGCGGAGTAGTAGCCTGAATATACTTTCATGGCCGAGTTAAAATTGAATGCTTTTACTGGGTTTGAAGAGTTAGCGAAGTTATATAAACCCGGTACGTTGAGGTAATCTGTAGAAGCATAATCAGAGCTGTAAGAGAAGGTTCTGATGTTTCCTCCAGCCCAAATTTTAGCATTGATTGCGGGTGTAATGTCTTTGTCAAACTTGATTAATAAGTCGGTGTTGTTTTCGAAAAGGTTTCTTCTGTCTTCTCTGTAATCTCCACGTCGTTCTTCACGACCGTAAGAACCCGCTGAGTATGGCATTTTTTCTGTACGTAATAAGTCCCAGGTGGTGACTTGCGTACGCAGCATTACATCTAGATTAGGCGTAAGCTCATAAGTCATAGATGCCTGTCCCATGATATCAGTTTTATGGTGACTTCTGAGCCACTCATAACTCATAAAATATGGGTTGTTATAACGTTGATACTCCGCATAGACTTGCTGAATTCCCTCTTTACCTTCTTGCCAGTAATCTCTCATGTCGTCTACATCCCAGTCTGCCGCACCCCAAAAAATCATGTTATAGATAATAGAGTTTGGTCCATAATTGATGTCTGGGAAGTTTGGACTGTTTTGACGGTTAAACTGTAAGCCAGAAGAAAATTTCAATTTTTCTGAGAAAGTGTAATCCGTGGTCATGTTGAAATTGACAATGTCCAATTTCGTGTTTGGCAACAATCCTTTTTGGAACGTATTAGAACCTGACAAGCGGATGTTGTGTTTTTCGCCGCTAGAGGAAACAGAAAGGTTGTTTGTGCTTAAAATACCTGCTTCCAAGAAACGCTTCAAGTTATCTTTACCACGAGCGATATATGGGGTTGGGATTCTGTCTCCTGTGACGGGATCAATTGGGGAGTCGTATTGTGAAATAGGCTGACCGTCAAATTTTGGTCCCCAGCCACCGTCATAGTCGCCGTCGTTTAGTCCGCCCCCTTTTCCGTCTACAAAAGCGTAGTTTCCGTGGTCACCTGGTCCGTACATATCTTGTACTTTTGGAATAGCTATAAAGCCTTTGTCAATCATGGTAGAGCTGTTGAAGTCTACCTGGAAGCCTCTTTTGTCTGAAGAGCCACGTTTGGTTGTAATTAAAATCGCTCCGTTTTTTCCTCTAAAACCATAAAGTGCCGCGGCAGAAGCCCCTTTTAGTACAGAGTACGTTTCTATGTCGTCTGGGTTTACATTCCATGTATCAGAATTTACAGGTACACCGTCTACCACAAAAAGAACATCGGCGTTTCCTCTTAATGAGATGTTCGGTTTTCTTAATAATTCGGTTTGAGCACCAATGGTCAAACCGGCTACTTTACCTGCTAATGCATTAATGGCATTTGGCTCACGGGCTTTAACCGTAGAGGCTCCGTCTACCGTTTGGATAGCTACGCCAATTCTCCTAGCGTCTTTTTTGATACCCAATGCCGTTACCACCACTTCGTTTAACGACTTGGTGTCGGCAGTTAAATTTACATTTAAGATAGATTGGTTTCCTACGATAACTTCTTGCGGCATAAAACCAATAGAAGAAAACACCACGATAGACTTGGAAGTAGGAACGCTGATTTTATAGGCACCTTCCATATCTGTGGTTGTTCCGATTAACGAACCTTTAATAATGACGCTGACGCCAGGTAGGCTTTCTCCTGTGGCATCTTTTACCACACCGCTAAGGTTTAGCTGTGCCATGGCTCCGAGGCTCAGGCACATCAAACCGATGATTGGCATTAAAGCACTGCCAAATAAAGCTTTGAGTAGAGATTTTCTTCTCATATTAAAAACATTTTAGGTGTTAAGAATTATTTTGAAATTCTCCGCAAAGGTGATTTTCTACTTTAACCTAGATGTTAATTGGGTATCTGAGAAGTGTTAATATTAAGTCAATTTTTCAATGATATGGTCTCAAATGTTTGAGATTTGATAATGTTGAGTTTTGGATTTGGTGATTTTGAGATGCTAATATCATGATGAGTACACGATGCTTATATATGGATGAATATAAGTTGGTATCCAACCTGTCTTTATCAAGTATGGTTTTAAATGTTATGAAGGGATGTTTTGTTACACCTTCTGTTAACAATTTACAAGACTAGGGTATCTTGAAAAAAGCACCTCCTAGCACACTTCTGTATGCTAAATATATTGATGGCGTGTGCTGAGGTCAAGCTTTAAAAAGGGGAAACCTTCTTTCGACGGTCTCCCTTTTGATACTAATGAGCTATTTTATTTTTTTAAAGGTAAATGGAATACATATTTCCTCTGCAGGACACTTACAGGTTTCAGTAATGATAATTGGGCAGCATCCGTTGAATCCACAACCATTCAGAACGTTAACATCTACTTTATAAGAACCTCCATCACTTGCCGTATAAGTTGGTAAAGTAGCACCTTGAATAGGCACATCATTTTTGTACCACTGATAACTCGCATAACCGGTTGGAGCTTTTAATTCGATAGTTTCACCCGCGTCTTTGCAGAGTTCAATTGGAATGCTGACACAAGCTTTAGCGATGTCATCTTCTTCCAAACTCATGTTTTCTGGTGATGAGTCAATGTCTGCTTTATCCATATAATTCACCCAAGCCGTATTACATGCAAATCCTCCTTCTGAACTAATCACTTTTGCCTGAATGGTCAATACTGCGAATTCACCTTTCCCTAACACTATACCCGTCCATTCATGGGTAATACTATCGTATGTACCGATGGTAGGGGTAGCCATAATTAATTCTAAGTTAGAAGTAAGACTATCTTGAACGGTTAAATACACAATTTGACTTTGAGCATCTTTTCTTTTGACAGTGACTTCGTAAGTGACAATACTTCCAATGGCTTGCTGACAATTAGCATCCGTAGTATTGGTTAATTCAACATCTACAGGCGGCACATTAATGATATAGAAGGTCGTATCTCTATTTCCTTCGGCATCAACGCCAATGACACAGAGCTTGTCTACCCCATTGCCCGACAGGTTAGCGGTATAAACCAGACAGCCATTCGCATCTGCAGTATAAGTTCCTTGAGCCGGAGCACCTGCACATTCCTCAATGGCCACAGACGTTACTGCACCAATCTGGTCTGCAGTAGGGCATAAGCTAAGACTGGTATCTCCAGGCATAACCGTAACTGTTATGGTATCAGGCACAATGACCGGAGTGATGATGATGTACGTGGTATCACAAACCCCATTGGTACAAGCGACAATACAAGTTCTTGTAGTATCCGAATTCATTCCGTTAGGTGTAAACACCATACAGTTATTAGCATCCAAAACAGCTGTTCCTTGATTAGCAGGAATGACGCTACACATGCTATATGTGGTCGTACTATCCACTACAATATCATCAGCTGTCGCACAAATTGGCGGCGGCGGACAAGTAGTACATGGCGGCGTAATGATGACCGTATCAGGGTACGTAGGCTTAGATGGCACATTAATGATATAGAAGGTCGTATCTCTATTTCCTTCGGCATCCACGCCAATGACACAGAGCTTGTCTACCCCATTCCCCGAAAGGTTAGCGGTATAAACCAGACAGCCATTCACGTCTGCAGTATAAGTTCCTTGAGTAACAGGTCCATCACAATCATTTATCACGACGGATGTTACTGCACCAATCTGGTCTGCAGTAGGGCATAAGCTAAGACTGGTATCTCCAGGCATAACCGTAACTGTTATGGTATCCGGCACAATGACCGGAGTGATGATGATGTACGTGGTATCACAAACCCCATTGGTACAAGCCACAATACAAGTTCTTATGGTATCCGAATTCATTCCGTTAGGTGTAAAGACCATACAGTTATTAGCATCCAAAACAGCTGTACCTTGATTAGAAGGAATGACACTACACATGCTATAAGTCGTTGTACTATCCACTACAATATCATCAGCTGTCGCACAAATTGGCGGCGGCGGACAAGTAGTACATGGTGGTGTAATGATGACCGTATCAGGGTACGTTGGCTTAGATGGTACATTAATGATATAGAAGGTCGTATCTCTATTTCCTTCGGCATCCACTCCAATGACACAGAGCTTGTCTACCCCATTGCCCGACAGGTTAGCGGTATAAACCAGACAGCCATTCGCATCTGCGGTATAAGTTCCTTGAACCGGTGCACCTGCACATTCCTCAATCACGACTGACGTTACTGCACCAATTTGGTCTGCAGTAGGGCATAAGCTAAGACTGGTATCTCCAGGAGCCACCGAAATGGTAATGGTATCCGGCACAATGACCGGTGTGATGATGATGTA
>NZ_JBSRVI010000115.1:0-8653 GCF_055134445.1 Arcticibacterium sp. | reverse complement strand
TGTTCAAAATAGAGTTTCTAGGGCCACCAGCTTGTTGCCTCAAGAAGTTGTTAAAGCAGGAGTTCAAACCACAAAAAGACAATCGAGTAACTTAGTGATTTTTGCTATTTATAGTGATAGCTCCACTTTTGACCAGACTTTCTTACAGAACTATGCCAATATTAACCTTATTCCCAAGATAAAAAGGGTTGCCGGAGTGGGAGATGCATCGCCTTTCGGTTTGATGGACTACTCCATGAGAATTTGGCTTAAGCCAACTATTATGGCAAGTTATGGTTTAGTGCCGTCTGATATTAATGCGGCTTTGGCAGAGCAAAACCTAGAAGCGGCTCCTGGTCAATTGGGTGAAGAAGGCGATCAGAGTTTTCAATATACTTTGAAGTATAAAGGGAGGTTAAAAAATGAAGAGGAGTTTAGTAATATTATTATTAGAACAGGTGATGATGGACAGCTACTAAGATTAAAAGATGTGGCCAGAATAGAATTGGGAGCATTAAGTTATACCAGTTCTGTGAGAATGAATGGTAAATACGCCTTGGGTGTGGCCGTTAGTCAAACTGCTGGTTCTAATGCTCAGGAAGTAATAGAAGGAGCTTTGGGTGAATTGGAGAAGGCATCGAAGTCTTTCCCTAAAGGAATGAGTTATATCACCATTCTTAATGCCAATGACTTCTTAGAGGCTTCTATTGAAAATGTTTTTCATACGCTTTTAGAGGCTTTTGTATTGGTGTTTTTAGTTGTTTTTATTTTCCTTCAAGATTTTAGGTCAACGCTTATTCCGGCTATTAGTGTGCCAGTGGCAATTATTGGTACATTCTTCTTTTTAAATCTGTTTGGTTTTAGTATCAATCTTCTAACCCTTTTTGCCTTAGTATTGGCCATTGGTATTGTGGTAGATGATGCCATTGTGGTGGTGGAAGCGGTCCACGCCAAACTGGATAGTGGTTACACGTCTGCCCGAAAAGCCAGTATAGACGCGATGGACGAAATATCTGGAGCCATTATTTCCATTACTTTGGTAATGGCGGCGGTATTTATTCCGGTTAGTTTTATTCAAGGTTCATCGGGTGTGTTTTATAAGCAGTTTGGTTTAACGCTCGCCATTGCCATTTTACTTTCAGCTATAAACGCATTGACTTTAAGTCCTGCCTTATGTGCCATTTTGCTTAAACCGCATGATAAAAACAAAAAAACGACTTTTTTAACGCGTTTTAGTTTAGCCTTCAATACCTCATTTAATAGAATGACTTCTCGCTATAAAAGCATGATCTCCTTTATGGCTAAAGCCAAATGGATTGCGGGAGCTATTATCGCTGTTTTTGTCGCCATTTTAGTATGGGGAATGGAAACCACACCTAAAGGTTTTGTACCTAACGAAGATTTAGGAACCATATTCTCAGATGTTTCTTTGCCAGTAGGGGCCTCAAAAGAAAGAACAGAGGAAGTTTTGGCGGAGATTGATAGTATTGTGCATACTATTCCCGAGGTAGACTTTACACTGAAAATAGGCGGGCGTTCTATCATTAGTGGTACGGGTAGCTCTTATGGGATGGTTATTTCTAGACTAAAACTTTGGGATGACCGAGATAGAACGGTGCAAGAAGTTATCACTGAACTTTTCCAGAAAACATCGAGCATTAAAAATGCAAAGATCTTGTTTTTTGCTCCCCCAACCATTCAAGGTTTCGGAACTACATCAGGTTTTGAATTTCAGCTCCAAGACTTGTCAGGGGGAAATTTGATAGATTTTAATACGGTTAGTGAGCAGTTTTTAGAGGGCTTAAATGCAAGGCCTGAGATTCTGTTTGCCAGAACGTCATTTAATCCAAACTTCCCACAGTATCAAATAGATTTGAACGTAGCTAAAATTAAGCAATCTAAACTCTCCGTGTCTGATGTGCTTAGTGTGCTCCAAGGGTATTATGGCGGGGTTTATGCCTCCAATTTTAATAAATTCGGAAAACAATACCGTGTGCTTTATCAGGCAGAAGCCATGGACAGGGCAGACCTTAAAAGTTTGAATGCTATTTATGTAAGAAACTCGGCAGGGGAAATGTCGCCTGTATCTGAGTTTATCACACTTGAGAAAGTTTACGGACCACAGGCTATTTCCAGATTCAACCTCTTTACGTCTATTGGTATTACAGGTACACCAAATCCAGGCTTTAGTTCTGGAGATGCTTTAGTGGCTATTCAGGAGGAGGCTGCTAAATCTTTGCCAGATGGTTATAGTTTTGAATTTTCGGGTCTTTCTAAAGAAGAAAGTTCAGGAGGAAACCAAACTATATATATATTCCTTCTGTGTATCGTATTTGTTTATTTCTTGCTTTGCGGGCAGTATGAGAGTTATATATTACCGTTGGCGGTGTTGTTTTCTTTGCCAATCGGTCTTGCGGGTGTTTTTATATTTGACAAAATATTTAGCATTGACAATAATATTTATACGCAGATTACGGTCATTATGCTTATTGGTCTATTGGCCAAAAACGCTATTCTGATCGTGGAATATGCGGCAGAAAGAAGAAGAAAAGGCTTTAGTATTGTAGATGCGGCTGTCAGTGCTGCCGAAGCTAGACTGAGACCTATCTTAATGACTTCCTTCGCTTTTATATTTGGCCTATTGCCATTGATGCTTTCAAGTGGAGTAGGTGCTGCAGGTAATAACTCTATTGGTACGGGAGCGGTAGGTGGAATGCTTATCGGAACCATTTTTGGAGTTTTGGTTATCCCAATATTGTTTATCGTTTTCCAAACCTTACAAGAGAAGGTGTCTTCAAAACCACATCCGGAAAACTAAAAAATCATTAAAAATGAAATTGAAATTAAGTATATCGATATTGACATTTGGCGTATTTCTGTTAAGTGCTTGTGTAAAACCAAGTATTTATCAGCAGCCTCATGTAAATACAGAAGACCTTTATAGAGGCGTTGCAACTACAGATACCACCAGCATGGCTGTCTTAAAGTGGGAGCAGCTTTTTGTTGACCCCATCTTACAAGATTTGATAGTTACTGGTTTAGCAGAAAACCTGAATTTGAAAATTGCGGTAGAAAGAATCGCTGCCGTTCAGGCTACTTTTAGAGAAAGTGAATTGGCGTTTTTTCCAAGCGTAAGTGCGGGTTTAAATAGAACTGAAAATAAGCTTTCTTCTCGGGCGGTTAACTTTCCTGCAGGGTCAATCAGATTGGCAACACATACCAACACCCTTCAATTAAACACAAGTTGGGAAGCAGATATTTGGGGTAAGCTAAAGAGTGCTAAGAAAGCTGCTTATGCTAATTTGATGAAAGAAGATGCCACTAAACGAGCGATTCAAACAGAATTGATTGCAAATATCGCCAATGCATATTATGGTTTATTGGCTTTAGATAAGCAGCTAACGGTGACCGAGCGAACCGTGCAAAACAGAACGGAGAGTGTGGAATCTATGAAAGCTTTAAAGGAATCTAGTTATGTGACGGAAGCAGAGGTTATGCAGGCGGAAGCCAACCTTTATTCGGCAGAGGTTTTAATTCCAAATATCAAAAAAGGGATAAGAGAAACAGAAAATACACTAAGTTTTTTATTGGGTATGCCTTCTGGGTCAATAAACAGGTCAAGTTTAGACATTCAGGAAGCTTATAAGGAGCTTGAAACTGGAGTGCCGGCTGAGCTGCTACAGAACAGACCAGATGTACAGCAGGCAGAATATGCTTTAATGGCGTCTTTTGAAAATATAAATGTGGCTAAAACTTATTTTTACCCTTCTTTAACCATTACTGCCAGCGGTGGTTTCAATAGTTTTGAGTTGAAAGATTTTTTCAGTAAATCAATCTTTTACAGCATCGTGGGTGGTTTGACGCAACCTATTATTAGTAAAGGAAGAAACGAAGCCAGATTGGCTATTGCGGAAGCAGACCAAAATGTGGCCATGTATGGTTTCCAGCAATCGCTTCTTGGAGCAGGACAAGAGGTTTCTAATGCTTTATTTGCCTACCAGACCGCGGTGGAAAGAGAACAAATAAGAAGTAAAGAGATAGTGTCTTTAACCAAGGCTGTAGAATATACCAAAGAGCTGTTAGTTTATAGTTCTAATACCAACTATACAGATGTACTAAATTCTGAGCAGGCACTGATAGCTTCTCAGTTAAACGGCGTCAACGATAAATTGGAACAGCTGCAGTCCATAGTGAATCTTTACAGAGCATTAGGTGGAGGTTGGGAATAACTTATACAGGATATGGATTATTGACCCTGTAATTCTACAGTTTTCTTTAAAGACAACGCTACGGTTTAGGTTTAAATATCTGTTTATTAGTATTTTATGTTTTTTGTGGTTTTTGAGGAATCTGCTTTTAAATATTGCTTGTGACAGGTTTATTTTAAAAACAAAACACAAACAAAATGGATAGCTTTAAAAATAAGGTCAGAGGAAACTGGAACGTAGTTAAAGGTAAGTTGAAACAACAGTACGGCGAACTGACAGACGACGACTTAACTTACGAAGAAGGAAAAGAAGATGAACTTTTAGGTAGACTAGAAGTGAAACTTGGAAAAACGAAAGACGAGATAAATGAGGAAGTTGCCAAATGGTAATCCCTTCTAGTCTTGAAGTAAAAAAAGCGGCTTAGGCCGCTTTTTTTGTTTAGATAATTTCTATGATAATGTCTCCTTGTTCCTTCAAATATCCGATAGACTCCGTAAACTTCTCTAGTCCATTGGCTTTTAGAACTTTTTGAAAATCGGCTACAGATTCTTTATTAACGGCCACCAAGAGTCCACCGCTGGTTTGTGGGTCTGCCAAGATGGCTTTTTGTAGTGGGCTAATAGGTCCTATTTTGGAGCCATAACTATCCCAATTTCTATTGGTACCGCCAGGTACTGCACCTTCGTTAATATAGTCTATGATTTCTGGAGTTATGAGCGGCACTTTGTCAAATGTCACCACAGCACTTAATCCGCTACCCTCTGCCATTTCTGTGAGATGCCCTAGAAGACCGAAACCAGTGACATCGGTAATGGCGGAAACGGAATCCATTTGGCCTAAAACTTCGCCTATTTTATTCAGCTGCATCATTTGATTGGCCGCCAAACTCTTATGCTCTGGTTTCAGAATTGCTTTTTTCTCTGCTGTAGTTAATATACCAACACCAATAGGTTTGGTTAAAAAAAGCAAATCACCAGCCTGTGCTTTGTTGTTCTGTTTGATATTTTTAACCTCTACAATGCCATTTACTGCCAGTCCGAAAATAGGCTCTGGAGAATCTATACTATGACCACCTCCAAGAGAAATACCTGCTTCTTTACAGATACTTCTGCTGCCGTCTATCACTCTTTGAGCCACTTCTGGTGAAAGCTTATTGATGGGCCAGCCCAAAATAGCAATGGCCAAAACCGGTTTGCCACCCATGGCATAAACGTCGGATATGGCGTTGGCAGAAGCTATTCGGCCGAAATTATAGGGGTCATCCACTATCGGCATGAAAAAATCTGTGGTGGAGATAAGGGCAGTGCCGTTACCTAAATCTAGAACGGCTGCATCGTCTCGGCTATGGTTTCCTACTAATAGTTTATCATTATCTGGCATGGAGATATTGCCCTTTAAAATAACATCTAGCACTGCAGGAGATATTTTACAGCCGCATCCGGCACCATGAGAGTATTGTGTGAGTTTTATTTCTTCTTCCATATTTCTTGGATCAGTAGGTTTTGATTCGTTTTAATGTTGATATTTTCGGCTTCAATTTCAATAATAGATTTCTTGTTTTTGGAGCCCTTTAAATACCATCTGTCATAATACTTCAGGAGTATTCTAAAGCATTCTTTTATGTTATTATTATCGAGATATTCAATGGCATTTTTTGTTTCTAACCCGCCTAGTCTTTTTTGAATCCTGAGAATAGCTTCTTTAAGCTCATCTTTAGGAAGTTGACCATATTCTGGGGTTAGATAATTGAGCCTTTCTTCAAAAGGAACCTTTAAGAAATAGACGGTACTCCCTTTCATTTGGTTCCAGAGTGGCAGTGGTAAATGAATGTTTCCTATCCGCTGACTTTCGTCTTCAATAAAAATCATTTCAGCACCAGTTAATTTAGAAAGTACCATTCCAAGTTTGTTTTCGAACATTTCTTGGCTAGGTTGTGGCGTTTGTCCTATACCCCCTAGTGAAGAACCTCTATGGTTTGCTAAGCCTTCTAGGTCTACCACGCCATGATCATCTTCTTTTAAATGATGAAGTAAGAGGGTTTTGGCACTACCCGTGTAGCCACCTATAATTTTGAAAGGATAAGTTTTTTCGAAATGGTTAATAATCCAATTTCTATAGGCTTTATAACCTCCTTCTAAACTGTAAACCTTAAATCCATATAAGTCTAGGAGCCACGCCACAGCTCCGCTTCGCATGCCTCCACGCCAGCAATGCAAAAGGACTTCTTTTTGGTCAAGTGCTTCTACATCCTCTACCATGGTTCGCATTTGTGGTCCAAAATAATCGAGACCAATTTTTATGGCTTTTTCTCTACTTTCTTGCTTATAGGCTGTGCCCACTATTTTCCGCTGTTCGTCCGAAAAAAGCGGCAAACTAAGTGCTCCGGGAATATGAGCGTGAGTATATTCCGAAGGGCTTCTCACATCCAAAATAGGGCGTGTTTTGGCCTTTTCTAAAAACGTTTCAATATCTATTTTTTGAACTGCCATGCCATCATAGTCAAAATTATTTCGGGTCTACTAGGATTGACAAAGCTACTAAATTCAAGTGCCATTGAACCTTTTAACTGAAATTTATGATTCTATATCTAGAAATAAAAACGTATGATGGCATTGACAAATTCGGCTCTGGGCTGGCTGAGAATTATTGGATTTATGGAAGGGTGTTCCTATCTTCTTTTTGGCATCACTATGCCTTTGAAATATGTTTATCATTTGCCCAAACCCAATTACTTTATCGGTATGGCTCATGGTTTATTATTCATGCTTTATGTGGCGTTGGTGCTGTGGGTAGCTTATACTAAAAAATGGAATCTTAAAATTACTTTTTGGGCTTTATTGGCTTCTTTGATACCTTTTGGTACTTTTTATGCAGACAAAAAGATTTTTAGTAGGGAAAGCTAAGTCCTAAAAAAAGGAGGTCCTGACTTCAGTGTGAAGCCAAGACCGTTATAGGTAGAGAAAATAAATACTTGTTTGATTAGTTAGGCAGGTTTTTTATCATTTTGCCCATAGGCAATTCCGTCGCTTCTTTCATTACGAAATTGCTCTTTCTTTGTATTGTGGTTTTGTTTTTTACTCTTGCACTTGCCACAGTGGTGTTTTCGCCCAATACATTTAGAACCTGGCTAAAAAGGGTTTCGTTGAAATCACCAAAAGGTAAGTATGGTATGACCTCGTCTTTTGCTAAATATGTGGGTGCAATGCCATCTACGGTACCGTAGTCAGATTGTCCTAATGCGTTGGCAGTTTCGCCCAACATAACATAAATTCCATAATTGCTGTTGTTTACGTCATCATTCACTAAAGTGCCAAAAAGGTTTTTTCCATAAGTGTTTTCTCCTACAGTAATGACCTCCATGTAAGGTTTTAATCCGTTAATTACGAGTTCACTAGCAGAGGCGGTGCTGTTTGAGGTTAAAACGAAAACTCTAGAAATCTGATTGCCAATATTGTTGGCTTCACTCAGGAAATTGTGGTCAAAATAGCTTGTGCCATATCTTGCACTCAAATAGTTTTCGTAGGAAGCATTCCATTTTTCCTTATAAAATACATTTGTACTATTTGTGTTTTTCCCAATCAAAGAGGATAACACTTCAGCGGAGCTAATGTATCCTCCTCCATTAAACCTTAAATCTAGTACCAACTCGCTGACTTGGTTGGTTTTAAAGTTTGCAAAAATAGACCTCAATTCATTGTCATAGGCATCAGAAGTACCAGGTATAAACTGTGTGTAAACTAAGTATCCTAGTTTCTTGCCTGATACGGGTAGTTCAATGATTTTTGAGAGTGCCACGGGGTTTTCTTCTGTTACAATACGGGTTACACTTATAGATTTGGTTGTTGTCCACGTACTATTTTCAAGCTTACCCAGTCCAAAACTATGGGTGTCGCTAGAATTGAATAAGGAAGAGAAATTTGCTTCTGTGATGGCTTGATTGTCAATGGATATAATAACATCACCTCTCAGCATGCCAGCACTTTCTGCAGCACTACCCTTAGAAATTTGACTCAGAAAAAGTCCTAGGGAGGTTTGTGTATTATCTAAATAGGCCAGAGAATATCTTATCCCAAAAATTTTGCTAACTCCATTGAAATCATTTTGAAGGGCTTCATAATCGTCTGTAAGTGAAGAAAACCTATCATTTACCGCTCTATTATATATTAAAGTCTCAAAGAAATCAAAGGGTGAACTGGTTAGATCCAGTTTAGACAAAACAGGTAATTCTGCTGTCCAATAGTAGGCATCTTGCATCACTGAATAAATCCAGTTATTGGTTAGATTATTAACGTTCGTAGTACCAGTGTTTGTGACGTCTGTTACGCTCACAACTGTACTTGGAGTTACTAATTCATTGTCCTTACAAGACCATGCACTAAATAGTAAACTTACTAATAGCGTGGTTATAATAAACTTTCTCATTGGTTATTTAATAGTTAATTGAGTCGAAGTTTAGGCCATAGCGA
>NZ_JBSRVI010000114.1:0-10425 GCF_055134445.1 Arcticibacterium sp. | reverse complement strand
CCGATTTATCCGCCGTTAGGAGGAAAGGCAGGCGGAAGGTGAACCAAAGAATAAGTACTCGTAGAATAAGAATTCTTTTAAACGAATTCAATAAATAAAACACAAAAATGAAAAAAGTTTGGATTGACACCGACCTCTCCGTAGGCATGAAAAGAGAGACTAGAGAAGGCTACTGCGATGTGGATGACGGCTACGCCGTACTCCAACTTATGAAATCTAACAAAGTAGACATCTTAGGTATTTCGGCGGTTTTTGGAAACACCACTTTAGAAAACGCTTTAGAACTAAGTCAATTCATGAGCAAGGAATTTGCCGACGATAAAATCCCTATTTACAAGGGAGCGTCAAAAGCCCTAGACTATACCGACTTGGCCACAAACGACGCCGTGGAAGCCCTGGCAGCGGCTCTTAAAAAAGACAAAATATCGATAATGGCCATAGGGCCAGCCACAAATGTGGGCATTTTACTCTTAAAACACCCAGAACTTAAGGACCAAATAGAGGCCGTAATACTGGTGGCAGGAAGAAGAAAACCAAGCGATTATTTTGAGATAGGAAACAGAGGAAACCATGCCAGAGACCTCAATTTTGATTTGGATAATGACGCTTTTAGAATCTTGCTAGAATCTGGTGTGAAAACGGTTTTATGCCCTTTCGAAATCTCTAATAAGGTATGCCTCAAACAAACTGACTTAGAAAAACTAGCAGAAGGAGACGCTGCCAACAAATGGATTTCAAAAGCCTCAGAAGCGTGGCTAGCACAGTGGATAGGCATGGGAGCAGCAGGTTTTAACCCTTTTGATGTTTTGGCGAGTCATTATATCATCAGCCCAGAAGACATCATTTCACAGGAGCTATACGCCCGTCTAGAACTGCACCCAGACGACACCGTAAAAGACACCGAAAGAAAGGCCTTCAAACAGTATTTACTATGCAACGATAATCCTAGCGGTTTCCCTGTAACTTACTGTTATGATGTGGTCCCAGACTATCATGAGAAGTTGATGGCTAGTTTGGTGTAGTTTTTTTAAGTTAGCATTAATTAGGCAGGGCTTCTTTTTGGGGCTCTGTTTTTTTTGTGTTGAGAAAGAGGCTTTCATGAACTTGAAACAACCTCAATAAGTAGTCTATTCTAAAAAAAATAATGTCACCGATTAATCATTTCACTTTGAGGTTTGAGATAATAGTTGGAGATTTAGAAAGAATTAGATTTCAAAACTATATTTAACCATGATTTTGGATTTAATTAGCCGTTTTTTAGATAAAAAAACCTGATTTAGTGGATTTCTACTAATTTCAATCAATTATTCCTCATTCAATAGGGCAAACTAAATAACCAACTTTTAATAACATAATGACAATTCAACTTATTCAATTTTCTGACATACATTTTAAAGAAGAAAACAATTCAGTCCTCGAAAAAAAAGACCAAATAGTCAACGCCATTAAAAATGAACTTTTAAAAGAAAATGAAACTCTCCTACTGGTCACAGGGGATAGTGCCTTTTCTGGAACAGAAAAAGAATTTACAATATCTTTTGATTTTTACACTTCAATAATTGATGAAATAAACAAATACAATGATTGTAATTTAAAACTTTTAGTAATTCCCGGTAATCATGATTGTCAAGAGTTGATGAAGAAGGACTCCGCACGAAGAACGTTAATTGACGCAATCCAAAAAACTACTGAAAATATTGAATTTGACATAATTAAAAACATTTCCCAAAATCTTGAAAATTACTTCTTATTTGAAAGTATTTGCAATGGAGGTATTAGAAACATTTATACTTCTGAATTATTAAAAGTTTACCAATTTAATGGAAATGATAAATCTATAATTTTTTACTGTTACAATACCGCCTTTCAATCTATTCTAGATGAAATAGCAGGAAATATGATCTTTCCTTTAAGTCTTATAGATAAAGAGGTATTTAAAATAAAGGCTGATTTAAAAATATCATGCTTTCATCACCCTTTACATTGGCTAAATCCTGAAAATAATAGAACCTTTAAAAATCATATAGAACAAACAAGTGATTTTTATCTAACAGGACATGAACATATCGATAGTAAATCGAAAATATCAGACCTAGAGGAAAATGTTACATATAAACTGGAGGGTGATGTGCTTCAAGACTCTGACTCCCCAAACAATAGCGGTTTCAACCTAATTAATATTGATTTAAATAAAGTTAGATTTCAAGTAAAAAACTTTAAATGGAGAGGAGATAGATATGAAGAAAAAGAAAACAATTCTAATTGGCACTCCCTTGAAAGAGGAGCACTAAAAGTCAACAATCCTTTTTTGATTACAGATAGTTTCAGAGCGAAGTTAAATGAAATTGGAGCAAATTTCAGCCACCCAAATGTGGCAAAAGTTTCACTACCTGATATTTACATTTATCCCAACTTACAACTTCTGAATCAGCTGGATGGAAATGACAATGATTCTAACGCTCTAACAATAAATTCCGAAAATATTTTAAACGAAATAGAAGGAGATATACGCATCATATTTAGTGGTACTGAAAATGTTGGAAAAACATCTCTTCTAAAGACTTATTTCAAAGTTCTACATTTAAAAGGATTTATTCCTCTTTTTGTCGAAGGTCATCAAATAAAAAGCACAAACCTGGATGACATTAATAAAATACTTCGTGACACTTTTTTGGAACAATACACCTCGAAGTCACAAGAAGATTTCAATCAGCTTGATAAAAAGAAATTAGTAATTATTATTGATGATTTTAATAGGGTAAAGGTTAACCTTCGGTATAAGGCCAAGCTATTACAGAACCTAATTTCACATTTCCCAAATCTTATTATTTCTGGAAATGAACTAATGTCACTAGAGGATATTATCCTTGATGAAAAGTCTGATGATGACCTATACTCAAGCTTTTATATTTATGAGATTAAAGAATTTGGACATCAATTAAAAAGCAAATTAATTAATAAATGGAATATTTTAGGTGTTGAACAATCAATATCTGAAGAAGAAAGAATAAAAAAATTACAACATTCTCAAACAATTATAAATACTGTTACTGGTATAAACTTTGTCCCCAGTTATCCATTTTTTATTTTAACAATATTACAGTCTATTGAATTAGGGAACCCAACTGATTTGTCCGCAAGTACGTTTGGTTATTATTACCAATTTCTTATTCAAAAATCATTTACAAATGTATTATCTTCTCAGAGAGAAATCACCGAGTATGAAAATTATCTAAGTGAATTATCGTTTTATTTATTTGAAAATAACCTTCGTGAATTTGATATTCATGAATTCGAAAATTTTGACGCACAATACCGTAAAAACTATACAATTTCCCATTCTCTTGAAAAAATAACAGTAAATTTAACCAATGCTAAAATCCTTGCTAATATTGGAGGAGCCTTGGAATATAAGTATTCGTATGTCCACTACTATTTCATTTCGAACTACTTATCAAATCATATTAACGAAGAAAGAATAAAAGAAGTAATAACTTCTCTTACTGGAAAGCTCTATAAATCAGAATTTTCAAACATTTTGATGTTTCTAACTCATCATAGTAAAGATGACTTCCTACTCAATCAGCTATTGGATAAAGCAAGATCAATATTTAATAATTTAACACCATGTAAACTTCAAGAAGATATTTCATCTATAAACAAACTTGGAACTACAATACCGGAATTAGTTTTTAAATCTAGGAGCGTTGATGAAAATAGAGAGGAAGAGGATATTTTAAAAGATGAGCAAGCACGACAGAACTTAGTAAATCAAGAATTTGAAGAAGATGACCCTCTAGATGAAAGTGAAATTAATATCGTTGGGAATCTCAACACGGCTTTCAAGGCAATAGAAATAATTGGTCAAATCTTGAAAAATAATTATGGAAAAATCAATAATAATACTATTGAGTTATTAATTGAGGAAACTATTCTTTTGGGATTAAGAACCTTAAATATATTCTTTACAATAATTGAAGAAAATTCAGAGTTCATTATTAACCAAGTAAATGCTATTATTACTGAAATTGAAACAAATAGTGGAAAAAAAATAGACAACGAAAGAAAAATAAAAAATCTTTCTCAAAGTACTTTATTCGGTTTATGCAACCATATTTCATATAGCTTTATAAAAAAATAAGTGATTCAATTGGAACAGAATACCTAAATGATATTCTGGAAAAGGTTTATTTGAAGCAAGATTATAACTCGGTCAAACTAATAAAGCTTGCTATTAAACTTGACCATTATAATGGTTTTCCAGATGCATATATAAAAAGTCTAAAAAAGGAGTTAATTGCTACTCCATTACCAACTCAAATAATGAGAAGATTAGTTGTGAATCATTTATACTTGTATCCGACGAATCATATTCAAAAGAGTAAAATATTAAGTATTTTAGGAATTCGTATGGAATCACAATTGAAAATAGATAAAATGTCTCAACAAAAGAAAAAAAACTCATTTTCCTAACCTAGAAACCTAGCTTCCCCTAAGCTTACAGCTTAGGGGAAGTGTTCTCAAGCCTCTGGCTTGCATAGCATTAAATCCTTACATATTTCACAAATCACCCGTTTCAAGCAGAGGCTGAATACCACTCCTACAAAGTTAAAAGCTTTGCAGAACCTTGCTCGTATAAGGTTTGAGCCATTATTAATTGTACTGTACATACTCTGTCAAACCTGAAAATACTTTAATTCAAAAAATATACTTAAATTTGTATCCAACTAGATACACACCCCATGTACTTTGTTGAGAAAAGTGTTGAATTTGATAAGTGGTTAAAGAAGTTGAAAAACTTGAGATCCAAGGCTAAAATTCTATTTCGAATTCAGAAAATAGAGGATACTGGACATTTTGGCGATTGTAAGACTTTAGGTGACGGCATTAGAGAATTACGAATCAATTTTGCCAAAGGTTATAGAGTTTACTTTAAAGAAATAGATGGCAAAATAATTATCCTGCTTATTGGCGGTGATAAGTCTTCTCAACAAAATGACATAAAAAAGGCTAAAGAAATCTGGGACAATATAAATAGTTAAAAAATGAAAACTTCAAAATTTGATATAGCGGATTATCTCGACAGCAAAGAAATGATTGCTGAGTACCTAAATACTGTTTTAGAAGAAGGTGATAACACTGATATAATAAACGCCATTGGAAATGTTGCTAAAGCAATTGGCATGACCAAAATAGCCGAAGAAACAGGATTAAGCAGACCAAGTTTGTATAAAGCCCTTTCGCATGGAGCCAAACCTCAATTTGCCACTGTAATGAAAGTTTTAAAAGCTATTGGAGGACAGATTAGTGTAAACCCAGTTTCTGTTTAGGAACTACCCATCTTTTCTTATAAAAGCCTGAATTTGTCTTCATAAACTGGATAAAGAAAAACTATAGTAATGTGCTTTGGGGGCTTTTTTTAAGTAATCGTTTTGATGCTAGTCTTCTTTCGAACTATTAATAGCGACACATTGCACAAAATCAACTAAATTAAGAACAGCGTTCCAAAAAAGCTAAAGGCTTTACAGAGCCTAACCCAATCTCAATAGACTTAGCTTAAGACATATCAGGCCATCCATTTCCTAACAATTACATCATATCAAATCCTTCTGCTTTCGCTAACATCTCGGTAATTTTGGCGTCATTTCATAATCCCCGAAATAGAATTTGAAACATACTCTTAAAAAGAGCTAATTTGTACCGTTCAATCAGCCATTAAAACAATAAACTTCATGCGTAATCTATTCGTAACAACCTTCTTGTTTGTCATTCTCTTCTCCTGTTCCACACCACAGGAAGAAAGCCTTTCGGTAAAAAATGTAATGGATGAGGTCATCACTAGACTCTATGGTGAAGTCTCTCCAGAAGATTTTGAGACTGTGAATACCAGCTTTATGCTGGATTTTTTGACCGAAAAAGAAAAGGCAGTCTTAGCCACCAAGTACCAGTATTTTAAAGTTAATGTACCCGTAACCGTTTCTTTAATGCGTCATGTGCAGCAGCCCATAGTGCCATTTTGGTTAGAGGAAAGTGGTTTTGTTAAAACAGACAAGAAAGTTAAAAATGCCCAATACGAATATGAAGTCTGGCAAAAGGACTTTGACGCTGGCTGGGTGAACTTAGGTATCCCAGGTTTTGATAAAGATAGGGTGGTGTATTTTATATCTGTAGGAGCCCAAAATAAGGGCGACGAATTAAAAATAACCGAACAGTACCCTTCGGAATACAGTTTAGAAAGAATGGAAAAAGGGGCTTTTACCTATCACGACTGGTCTGACCTAAAAATCACCGAATTGCCAGAAGAGCTTGAAGGCCAAACACTTTTCACCACCGTAAGAGGAAGAGCAAGAGAAGCACACGTGGAAGGAGCTTTCCGTAAAACCATTTTCCCTTCTTCTGCCGCACCAGACCAAGTCATGCTAACCTGGAGTGCAGACCCTACCAATTCCGTAAACCTGCAATGGAGAACCAATACAGCGGTAAAAGAAGGAACCGTGAAGTATTGGAAACAGGGCAGCACGGACAGCCTTTCTACGGAAGCTACAGTGAAAGTAATGGAGGACAGAATGCTTTATAACGACCGCTACATTCATAGGCATACGGCAATGCTGAGTCAATTGGAAGCAAATACAACTTATGAATACAGCGTGGGTTCAGCTGTAACAAATTCATGGTCTGAGGTCAGAAATTTCAAGACAGAAGCCAAAGACATCAAAACATTCTCTTTTATATGGTTTGGCGATACGCATAAAGACCCAAAATGGGCAGAGCTCTTACAAGACTCCTATGTACGCCATCCAGAAATAGCATTTTATTCCATTGCCGGAGATATTGTTTCCACAGGACTTTATAGAGACGAATGGGATGAGTTTTTTGGATATGCAAAGGATGTTTTTGCGTATAAACCCTTAATGCCTGTTCCTGGCAATCACGATAGGCAAGATGGATTGGGTGCTTGGATGTACTACGATTTTTTTAGTTTACCTGAAAATGGCCCAGAAAAAGTAGATAAAGAAAGTACGTATACGTTTGAATTTGGGAATGCTCTCTATGTCATGATTGACGCCACACAACCAAATGAAGCACAAACGGCGTGGATTGAGAAACAGTTGAAAAACTCCAAAGCTACTTGGAAGTTTGTGATGTTTCATTTTCCGCCATACAATTTTGAAGAACCTTATTTAGATATTCAAGAAGCATGGGGTGGCATTTTTGATACCTACCATGTGGACATGGTGATGTCTGGGCATATTCATTATTATATGCGTACCAAACCGATGAATGCTGGCAAAGTAGTGAACTCCTTCAAAGAAGGAACCGTTTACGCTGTCTCTATAGGAACCCATGGTAATCACGACGATATAGGCGAAGAACCCTATGCCGTAACAAGATATAAAGACGGACAATTTTACCAACACATGAATATTAAGGATAAGGTCTTGAAATACACCACTTATAACAAAGAAGGCAAAGTGGTAGATGAACTCTTGATTGATAAAAACTAGTCTTTAAAGGCTACCTATTAAAGTGCTTATGGGGAAGTAATTCGATTGCTTCCCCATTCTTTTTGTAAAAACTGGCTGCAACACCTTTTAACCCGCTTTAATCGTAATGAGTGGCAAAAGTGAATAAAATGAGTTTACTGACTGATTTTAAGCAGTTTAGCTGCATTTCCTATGACTATCGGGAGGTTTTATCAGGAGTAAATTGGGTTTAATCACAAGTCCGAAAAAGAAACTAAACCACCCAATTCAAGGTTTAGATAGGGAAATTCGCAATCTGAACATTTGAAACAATCCAAGATAATTTTACCCGTCATTGTCGTATCACAATTCTGTGGTACCTCACTGTGGTTTGCGGGTAATAGCATCATGAGCGACTTGGTGACCAATTTTGGTTTTGAAGCTTCCGCTTTAGGCCCTTTGACTTCTTCTGTGCAGTTGGGTTTTATTACAGGAACGCTTCTTTTTGCCATATTGGCCATATCAGACAGATTTTCTCCTTCCAAAGTCTTCTTGGTCTGTGCCATCTTCGGGGCGATATTTAACTTGGGTATTATTTGGGAAGGAAACACTTTCTCCAGTATCCTTGCTCTACGCTTTTTCACAGGCTTTTTCTTAGCAGGAATTTACCCTGTTGGCATGAAAATAGCCGCAGACCATTTTGAAAAAGGACTGGGTAAATCGCTGGGATTTTTGGTGGGTGCTTTGGTGATAGGTACCGCTTTTCCTCATCTTTTAAAAGATATGGCTCCTTGGAAATCGGTAATCCTTCGGACTTCTGGTTTGGCGGTATTTGGAGGAATGGCCGTGGTGACCCTAGTGCCCGATGGCCCGTATAGGAAACCAGGTCGAAAAATGGCATTATCGTCTTTTAAAAACTTTTTCAGTAATCGTAATTTTCGTGCTGCCGCTTTCGGTTACTTTGGACATATGTGGGAGTTATATGCCTTTTGGGCTTTTACACCAGTAATCCTAATGGCTTACAACCTTTCCAATCCAGCATCATCACTTAATGTTTCGTTTTATGCTTTCCTTATTATTGCCATTGGAGGTGTGGGTTGTATACTTGGTGGTTATTTATCTCAACGTTTTGGTGCTAAAAAAATAGCTTCACTCAGTTTACGCTTATCGGGTTTATGTTGTTTGGTTTCTCCTTTTATGCTCACTGTAAATTCTGAGATAGTCTTCCTAAGTTTTTTACTCTTCTGGGGTTTGGTCATTACTGCAGACTCCCCACTTTTTTCTACTATGGTGGCACAGAATGCCCTTCCTGAGTTAAAAGGAACGGCACTCACCCTTGTGAATAGCATAGGTTTTGCTATCAGTATTTTCAGCATTCAATTGCTCAATGAAATGAAAAACCATAGCAACTCCAATAGCATTTATTTGGTACTGGCCATTGGCCCAGTTTTAGGACTATGGGCTTTAAAAAAGAGGTCAATTCATTGAACCCGCTTTTTGACAAACGCTAATTCCTAATAATGTAGGTTGCAAACCTAAGTTTCTTCGACGGAAAACTTAAAACCGTTTAGATTCTCAGCAATATGTCATATCATTGAATATAATTCCTGTTGAAAAACCTTACGCTTAGCCATCATATTAAATGAACATTTGGAAATCATACGCTCTATTTTTAGGTACTGTACTATTGATTGCTTGTCAAAAGCCAGAGCTTAAGAGGCCTAACATCTTAATTATAGCTGTAGACGACTTGCGTCCTGAATTAAACAGTTTTGGGAAGAAGTATATCTCTTCTCCAAACATTGACCATTTGGCAGAAAATGGAGTTGCTTTTCAAAGACACTACGTCAATGCTCCAAGTTGCGGTCCTTCTAGATATACACTCTTGACCGGTCTTTATGGCCCTTCTGACAATTACGCTTTGTTTAAAAGAGCAGAAAAAATGGCGACAGGCGAAGAAGTCAAACCCAGCATGCCAGAATGGTTTAGAGCCAACGGCTATACTACGGTATCGGTGGGTAAAGTGTCGCATCACCCTGGCGGTAGAGGCGGAGATGATTGGGACGACAATAACATGATAGAAATGCCAGGAGCGTGGGACAAGCATCTTCTTCCAGTAGGAGAATGGAAGCATCCTAGAGGTGTCATGCATGGATTGGCGAATGGAGAAATCCGCGAAGCTTCATCCGAAATGGATGTTTTCCAATCGGCAGAAGGTGACGACAACATTTACCCCGATGGTCTTATCACGGATGAGGCCCTAAAACAGTTGAACGAGCTCAGCACCGATAGTCATAAGCCTTTTTTCTTGGCTGTGGGATTAATTAAACCACACCTTCCTTTTGGTGCTCCGTCGTCTTATTATGAACAATACAAAGGGATGACACTTCCACCCATTCCACATCCTCAAAAGCCTGTGGGTAAAACCACCTGGCATGGTTCGGGAGAATTTAATCAATACAATAATTGGGGTAAAGATGGTAATACGGATGCCCAATTTGCCGATGAGGTAAGAAGACATTACGCAGCCTGCGTAAGCTTTGCGGATGCCCAAGTAGGCAAAATTTTGGCGGAGCTAAAACGTACGGGAGCAGACAAAAACACGATTGTGATTCTATGGGGAGACCATGGCTATCATTTGGGTGAGCATGCTATATGGGGCAAACATAGTTTGTTTGAAGAGTCGCTCCACTCACCTTTGATCATTCGCTACCCAGGTATGAAAAACAAGAATCAAAATACCAATGCCATTGTAGAAACACTGGACATTTTCCCAACACTCTGTGATTTGGCAGGGGTAGAAATACCAAAATTTGCTCAAGGAGAATCCTTAAGACCTATATTAGAAAAACCTTCATTAGCTGGGCATTCTGCCTATGCTTATACACAATCTAACCAGCTTAAAACAGTCAAAACAAATACCCACAGAATGATACAGCATCCAGATGGGTTTATAGAACTA
>NZ_JBSRVI010000113.1:0-83560 GCF_055134445.1 Arcticibacterium sp. | reverse complement strand
TATAACTGCACACGACTCCCCTACCTTGACAAGCGTTTTTGATATGACAAGCATGTTTTCATCTTGCACAAACTTAAATGGTCCAAGCAACATAGGTTCATGGGATGTGTCAAAAGTAACTTCTATGAAAGCCATGTTTCAAGCAGCTACGGCCTTTAATCAGGTCACTAGCCTTTGGAATGTATCAAACGTGACCGACATGAGCTATATGTTTCAAGAAGCAAGTTCTTTTGACCAAGACTTAAGCCTTTGGGATGTATCGAACGTGACCGATATGAGTTATATGTTCAATTTTGAAAGTGTACTGTTTTTTCCTTACCCTATTGCATTTAATCAAAGCTTGGGGGCATGGGGAACAAAACTAAATGCCAATGTAAACCTAGAAAGCTTCTTGAATTATTGTGCAATGAGTTCTGAAAACTATGATGCCACCCTCAGAGGTTTCAATGCAGGTTCAGCCATAGGAAGAACATTAGGTGCAACTGACCTTAAATATTGTTCATCAACGGCCGAAAGAGACCATTTAATAAACAATAAAAACTGGACAATTTCGGGAGATATATACTCAGCTTCATGTTTTAGAATTATTAGTCCTACCATATCTACCATTTGTCCAGGAGCATCCATATCACTCACCGCATCAGGCTGTACCGGTATTTACACTTGGTCTGGAGGTACTACATCCCAAACAGGAAGTACAGCCAATTTCACACCTATAACCTCTACCATCTATACTGTTCAATGTTCCACAGGTGGAAGTGCAACAGTGGAAATTAATGTAGCAACTTCAGACCTAACTGTTGCAAATGATTTTAAAGTTGGCGTTCATAAGAAAAAGACGACCAACAGCATACTATCCAATAGAAAAATTGGCGATCCAACAAGTATTACAGCAACCGATGTGATTTTTGAATCAGGTGGTTCTGTCCTGTTGAACCCTGGATTTGAGACCTTTTCTAATAGTATTTTTAAGGCGACAATTGTGCAATGTCCCAATCTTGATTAAGCTTTCTGCATTTCATTTTTTAAAAGTAAATGAAAGAGAATCAATAGATTTAACTCATTAATACCTTGTCATAATTCCTTCACTAATTTTTATTTCATCACAAGCCCCGCTTGTTTCATCACAACTCCACGGCGTTTCAGCCCTTTTTTTTTAGTCTATGCAATATCTGGATTAAGTTACTTATCAAATAGAAACTTTATAGCCATGAATGCACCTAAAATTTTAGAACAGATTGCTAATGAAGGTTCCATCCTTTTCATAAAAGCCGACCAAAATTATTCCGTATTCCATCTTGAAAACGGAATAAAACACACCTCTGGGTATACACTAAAATTTTATGCAGATTTTTTGGACTTGTCACAGTATCTGAGACCCAATCGCTCCATACTCATTCATAAAAGATTTGTAAAAGAAATCAAAGAAAAGCCGAATGCTAGTTATATCAAACTACGAAACGGTAAGCATATACTTATCAGTAGAAGAAGACTAAAAGCAATTCAAGAACAGTTTGAAAACTCCGTCGCATGAAAAATCTTAACCATAATAAAAATGCAGGAAAACTGGTTTTACTTATTTTCCTATTCACAATCAGTTATTCATCGTTTGCCACCATCAGGTATGTAGCTTCAGATGGCACAGGAGTAGGCACCTCTTGGGCAGATGCCTCAGGCGATTTGCAGGCTATGATAGATGCTTCCGCTGCGGGAGATAGTGTGTGGGTGAAAGGCGGAATTTATAAGCCAAATGCCTATCCCACAGGAAGTAGTGGTGGGACTACGGACCGTGACTTTGCTTTCACCATGAAAAATCAGGTAAAAGTATTTGGCAGTTTTGCCGGAACAGAGCTCAGCCTAAAACAGAGAGCAAAGAATGTAATGCAGCTCAATCAATCTGTACTGAGTGGAGATATTGGTACACCCGATGATATGAGTGATAATGTCTATCATGTAATTATTTCCGTATCGGACGATGCCAATACATGGTTAGATGGATTTATTATTACAAAAGGGCAAAACCTCTATGGCCATAGCATAAACCTTGAAGGAGAGTCAATAAACAGTTATGAGGGGCCTGCATTAAACAGCACAAAATCAAGTTTACAAATTAAAAATTGCAGTATTATTTCAAATAATTCCGCTAAACAGGGATATGGAGGAATTTTTATAGGTTATGGTTATCCACAAATAGACCATTGCATATTCTCAAATAATAAAGGGGGGAATGGAGCTGGTGTCTCTGTTAAATACAATTCTGGTTTTGTTATTTCAAATTGCGTTTTTTTCCAGAATGATGGTGGAAATGGTGGAGCAATTTGGAGTGTAAACTCTTCAAACGGCACAATTTATAATTCAGTGTTTACAGAAAACAACGCTAGTACTGGTAGCGTTTATGGCAGCCAGTATGGAAGTTGTCGTCTGACGAATTGTACCATTTATAATAATACAACTAGTTCTGGTGGACCCTTTTATGCGTATGGTGGTTCAACCAGCATAGCTAATTCTATACTGTGGTCTAACCCTGGAGGAATAAATGCCACTGCCACGTATTCAATTATTGAAGGAGGTTTTGCTGGTACAGGAAACTCAGATTCCAATCCTTTATTTGTAGATGCCGCTAATGCGATAGGATCAGACGGCATTTGGGCTACATCAGACGATGGTTTGGCTGTTAGCCTATGTAGTCCGGCGGTAGACAGTGCAAACAGCAGCTTAAATACACAACTTACTGATATTATAGGCTTCAACAGAACATTCAATAGTCTCACAGACATGGGTGCTTATGAGATTGGGGTTGGCTCTAATGCTCCTTTAACAAGTTTAGAAACGCTGGAGTTGTATAGTTCCAAAGGCCTGAGTAATTCATGGACGGGCCCAAATAGTTTCACAGCAAGTATTCAAAATCCGACAATTAGTAATCTCTCAACCGCTAATTCGGGTACCTATACTGTAACTATCACAGGGAGTACATGTAGCACAACAGCTTCCATTGAAGTAACTATAGTTGACCCACCCGCAAACCCTACTATAACAAGCCCTACAACACATATCGCCTGTGCACCAGATTCAATAGTTGTATATGGGAGTTGTGGTCTAGGTCAAATTATCTGGTATGATAACACAAGATTAGACAGCGTAATTATAAAGAACGCAGGTGTTCATCAAGTTTTTGCAGTTTGTCAAATTGGCGATTATTTTTCAATCCCGAGTGATACTGTCGAAGTAACAATTCATCAAATCGTTTATGCAAACATTACAACTATTCCCGAGGAACTCGTAGTCTGCCAGCCTGCCTCTCTTGTCTTAAAGGCAAATTGTTCAACAGGAAACACCATTTGGTCTGATAATTCTAATTTGGATAGCCTAGTTTTCAGTTCTGTAGGCACCTATGACGTGTACGCCTCCTGTATGGCAAATGGCTGTACTTCAGACACCTCTTCTCATGTCTCATTACAAATTAAAGCACTACCATCAAAGCCTCTAATTCTAGCCTCCACCAGTACGTATGCCTGTGCCCCGGATTCCGTAGTTTTGAGTACTTCCTGCTTATCCGGTGATATACATTGGTCTGATCTATCAACCACAGATTCTATAATTCTCAAAAATATAGATGTCTATACTTTTTCTACCAAATGCGACTTGAATGGATGTATCAATGAATCCGATGAAATTACTTTTGAAATAAAAGAAAGTCCACAGGCTCCGGTTATAGGTAATCATTCAACCCAAAGTGTATGTACTCCAGATACCCTATTTTTTAGCTCGGCTTGCTTTGGCGGCGGAAATGTATTGTGGTTTAATTATGAAGCAGTAGACACATTGGTTTTAAAAACACCTGGTACTTATATCCCCACTGCTGTATGCGATAATGGTTTTTGTAACTCAGACACCATATCATGGGCTTATCTATATAGCATAATCCAAACACCGGTAAGCCCTACCATAGAAGTTAGCAATACCACCATCTGTGACCCAGATTCCATCATTATTAAAGCCAGTTGCCCTATTGGGAACCCCCTTTGGTCTGACAACACGCTTAGAGATTCGATTGTAGTCAAAGGTTTTGGCACCTACTCCTACAGTGTAGTTTGTAAATCAAATGATTGTTATTCAGACACCACTTTTGTACCGTTGCTCGAAATAAAAAGCAAGCCACAAATTACTATTACCAGCAATTCTCCGATATGCGAAGGGCAAACATTATACCTGACTGCAAGTTCTGCTCTAGCTGAGTTTTATTCTTGGACCGGACCGGTCAGTAGTTTAGACTCTTTTTTAGTTGTTCAGAATGCCGTTTTAGCCAATTCAGGTAAATATTTTATCAATGTGCAAGGTACAAATGGCTGTAATAGTACCGACAGTACAGAACTAGCAGTAAACCCGAATGTAAGAATATACGTCAACTCCAGTGCCACTGGAAATAATGATGGAAGCAGCTGGTCAGATGCTTATACCAGTTTACAATCAGCCCTTGACTATCCATGCTTTTCTGAAACCTGGGTAGCCGGCGGCACCTATTATCCTAGTAAGACGGTGAACGGCTACACAAGCGGAAACCCAAGAGCCTTTACGTTTAAACTGCGGAACGGCAAAAAAATCTACGGAGGCTTTGCCGGAACGGAAACAGATTTAAGTCAAAGAACAAAGGCTGTTATTAGGGCCAATCCTAGTATTTTGAGTGGAGATTTAGGACTTAAAAATGATATTTCTGATAATGCTTTTAATGTGGTCCTTATTAGCAATGGTACTTCAGAAGACCTTCTAGATGGCTTTACAATCTCAGGAGGAAATGGTGATGTTTTTGGTTCTCACTATGTCAATGGAAGGCCTCTGTATTATAATAACGGTAGCGGAATAAATATAGATTCGTCATCCACTACCATTGCCAATTGCATCATCAAAGATAATACCTCTTCTAATAATGGTGGAGGTGTTTATATCACCAATCACTCAGATATTAAATTTATAGACTGCGTGATAGACTCCAATGCTTCCCAGACATATGGTGGAGGCATTTTGGCAATAGTTGGTTCAAAAATCACAATGGATCGGTCTGTCATTTCTAATAATACATCTCAGTTTGCAGGTGGTATAATGAGTAGCGAAGGTGCCGTCATTCTGCGAAATAGCATTCTTTATAAAAATACAGCCTCCTGGTATTCGGGCGGACTTCGAATTACATCAGGTATTACAAACGAATCGCTTATTGAAAACTGTTCTTTTGTGAAAAACATATCGTCATACGGAGGAAGTGGAATGGAAATCCAGCAATCAGATTCTGTGCGAATAGTAAATACCATCTTTGAGCAAAATATTAAATCTGCCAATAATAATAGCTTTGCAGAAGATGTATTGTTTGACAACAGCGGGTATCACTTATTTATAGAAAACTCCCTCCTTCAGCATGAAATTTCAGAAGGTAAGTATCCCGAAAATGGGACAATCTCCGGCTTTCAGTTTACAGATACCTTCTTTAAACAAAATCCACTTTTCAATAATATTGATAGCCCCGCTGGTATTGACGGAATTCTAGGCTCTGTTGATGATGGTTTGATTCCTAAAAATTGTAGCCCAGCCGTTAATACGGGCACAAACACCATATCAACAAATATTGATTTTAAAAATGAAAACCGCACTGAGCAGAGCCAGACAGACATGGGTGCGTATGAAACCAATCATACTCCACTGCCCATTAGTGTGAGCCTCACTTCTAATTACAGCGGGCCTATTTGTAATGGCACTGAATTAACCTTTAAGGCTGTAGGCCAAAATATAAGCGAAGGCGTAAATTATGCTTTCCTTATCAATGGTGTAGGCGTTCAATATGGTTCCGTTGACTCTTTAGTAACAGACCAACTAAATGATACAGACTCTATACGCGTTTACATGACTTATGGTATATGTGAAGCTATGTCAAACCAAATAAAAGTAACCGTCAATCCTGTTCCTGTAAATTATGCCTCAAATGAAGTTAATATTTGCCAGGGACAAACCTTGATTTTTTCGGCAAATGGAGGTGATTCTTATGTATGGACAGGTCCCAACAGTTTCGCAGCAAACTACGCCGGCGATAGTACTTTCACAATTAACAATGCTGGACCAGAGCTTTCTGGATCCTACTATGTTTCCATTTCAAATGCCCACTGTACCATCAATGATTCTGTAGTGGTGACGATACTCAATCCTACAGTAACTTTAAGTTCTGATGCTGTAGGTCAAATTTGCCCTGGCACTGCGGTGACTTTTCAGGCATCCATATCTGGTAATTTATATCCTTCTCCAAATACGATTTTCACTGTAAATGGCGTAGCAAAGCAAAGTGGCCTTAACCAGACTTTCAGCACAAGCTCACTCAATGATGGCGACGTAGTAAGCGTGACTGTAAGCGACGCCTGCGTCATCTACTCCAACCAAATAACCATGGATGTGGCAGATTTTTCAGGAGTTACTTTTACGCCATTAGTATCTTTTTGCGGCGGAGACACTCTGAGATTGTCATCTTCCGGTGGAGACTCCTATGCGTGGTCAGGTCCTCAGAGTTTTAGTTCCTTAGAACAAAATCCTAAAATTGCCAATGCCACGGCGGCGGCGTCCGGGTCTTATTCGGTAACAATCAGCATAGGCGAATGTACCATAGAAAGAATTACGGTGGTTTCAGTTTCAGCATTCCCCTATAAAAGCAAAATATATGTAGACGCTAGTGCCACTGGAAACAACGACGGCAGCAGCTGGACAAATGCCTTCCACGATTTTCAATCTGCCTTAGATTATGGCTGTTTCGATACTATTTGGGTAGCCGGGGGTACTTATTTACCCAGCAAAGACCCATCAGGAAATGCTAGTCCAACAGATAATCGAGATAAAAGCTTTTTCTTGCCTTCCAATAAAGTGATTATAGGAAGTTTTGCCGGAACTGAGACGGCATTGACCCAAAGAGACTCCACCACCAGAGCCCATAACCCAACAATATTAAGTGGCGATTTGGGTGTTTTAAACAATGTTTCTGATAATACTTACCATGTCGCCATGGTGGCTATTGAGAGCAATCAGTCCGTTTTCGATGGTTTTACTATTCAGGATGGAAACGCTAATGGCACAGGACAATTGACATTGGGCTCAATTCAAGCCAAAAGAAGTTATGGAGGTGGGCTTATGTCTGCAGTAACAGCGACCCAGATGAGAAATATTACATTTAGAAATAATAAAGCCAAGTATGGTGCGGGAATGTATAATCAAAACGGATTTCAAACGATTATAGATTGCATTTTTACAAACAATATTGCCGATAGTACTGGTGGTGGTTTGTTTAATGTTGGTTCAAACCCAATGATTAAAAATGCTGAATTCATTCAAAATTCCGCAGCAGCTTTTGGTGGAGGTGGAATGGCCAATGCCAGTTCTTCGCCTTCCCTAGATAAGTGCTTATTTAAACTTAATTCTGGAAAGCAAGGTGGAGGTATTGGAAATTCTATAGGATCCAGTCCAATTGTCAAAAACAGTTTTTTTATTCAAAACGCAGCTTCCTATGCTGGTGGCGGCTTTGGTACCGATGGGACATCTGGAGGAGCAGCTCCTCTTCCTAAAGTTATCAATTGCGTCTTTGCAAATAATACGGCTCAACTAGGTGCTGGTATTGCAAATAATTATGCCTTCCCTACAATTACCAATACCACTTTTTATGGCAATGCCGCTTCCCAGTTTGGTGGAGGAGTATTTAATGCCACTAGTTCTAATTCAACAATTCTAAATAGTGTTTTCTATGGCAATTCCGCTAATTTCGGCGGTGCTGATAATATGAATTACGGGGGCTCGGCAAATATTACTTATACTTCTACGCAAGCTTCTATATCAGGAACAGGAAATATTTCAGGTCAAAACCCAACCTTTGTTAATGCAGCTCTTCCCCAAGGAGCAGATGGAATATACTGGACGGCAGATGATGGATTTGGGCTTCTATCAGGTTCGCCTGTTATTAATATAGGCACTTCTACGGGTGCTCAAAACACAGACATATTAGGTCATGTAAGGCCTGCTTCTGGAACCCCGGTAGATTTGGGAGCGTATGAATTTGGCTCAATAAGCTTGCCTACCGATGTTAGTGCCAGTGTCACCGTTTTATGTGAAGGTCAATCATTAATTTTAACTGCCGACTGTAGTACAGGAGCAGTCAATTGGTATGATGTGAGCACGGATGGTACTTCCATTGGAAGTGGCTCCAGTTTAAACTTAAACCCGGTAAGCACAAAAACATACTATGCCACATGTTATTTAGGTGGCCTTGAAAGTCCAAGAGTTGCCACTCAGGAAGTAGTGGTGAACCCAATTCCATCACCGCCATCAATAAGTGCGAATCCAATGAATATCAACAATGGTGAAAATACTACTTTAACAGCTACCGGATGTTCAGGAACAATAACATGGTCACCAGGTGATTTGACAGGCATTTCTGTAACTATTGCTTTGAGCAATACCACTTCTTTCACTGCTACCTGTACAGAGGCAAATTGTTCAAGTAACATTTCTAATTCGGTGGAAGTTACTGTAACAAGTTTGCCATGCTTATCTCTGTTAGATTTAATTAGCTCTGATGACGATTTCTCTACGGGTACCAAAAATAAAACAGCCTCAAGTTTATCTGGAAGAATAAATGCAAGCAATAAAATTACTGGAGTGGGAAAAGCCACTTATAGTGCCAAAACCATTGTGCTTTTACCAGGATTTCTTGCAGATAAGGAAACCGTATTTTTAGCCGAAATAGGCGGATGTAACTAATTCTACAATGCCACAAAAAGTCTTCTAGAAGGTGTTTTGTGGCATTATAACTCCGCTCTTTTCATTAATAAGAGCGGAAACTTACCTTACAAAAACCAATTCCTCTTTTGAAGAGGCGTTTACATCAAACTCGTAATTGCCATAGTTAAACGTTTTAAGGTCTTCGGCTTTCTCAATATTCTTATCTAGTACATAACGCACCATCATGCCTCTTGCTTTCTTAGCATGAAAGCTCACTACCTTGAGGTTGCCTTTGATATAGTCTTTAAAAACAGGTGTAATTACTGGCGAATTAAGTAGTTCGGGCTTAACCGCACCAAAATATTCATTACTCGCCAAATTTATAAATGGCTCTCCTTCCTCCAATTCTTCATTGATAGAATCTGTTATTTTCTTATCCCAAAACTTATACAAGGACGGCTTACTGCCCACCTTTAGTTTGGTGCCCATTTCTAATCGGTAAGGCTGGATTAAATCCAAAGGCTTTAAAAGTCCGTAAAGACCAGAAAGAATTCTAAGCTTATCATCCATCTGATCTATCTGCTCTTCATTTAAGGTATAGGCATCTAAACCCAAATAAACATCTCCTTTGAAAGCAAAAACAGCCTGACGAGCATTCTCTAAGGTATAGTCCTCCGTTCTTGTTAAATTCCTTTCTCTGTTGAGCTCTGCCAATGCCTTGGAAATATCCATAAGATCCGAGAGCTTTTTAGCCGATTTTGTTCTTAAAGCCGCATTCAACTTTTCGGTTTCTTTTAGAAACCTAGGAGTACCAAATTTTTCTGTTGGCAATGGGCTTTCATAATCTAATGTCTTAGCAGGAGAAATAACTAACTTCATTTTTACTTTTCTTAATTACTTATCAAAACGCTAATCTACTTGAATCAGTTTCTCATCGGAAGAGAATGCTCAAATTTTCAGCACTTTGACTACCCTATTACTAGAATACTGTCCGAAATCGGACACGAAAACCAGAATACGGATCACATAACATACTGTAAAGCAAATACTTAAGAAATATGGCATAGCATTGGCTTCAAAGTAAGTGGCAAACTTAGAGAACTTTTCTCTGCATGGAAAACCCTGTTTAAAAACTTAAAATTTGATTCAAAATGGCACATATCGCAATTCCAATTCCACCGGGAAATGGAAAACAAGAAGTTGAAATTGAGGTGACTATCAATGGTCAAAAACAAGAATTACATTACCGAGTAGAGCTCTTTTATTGGGAAGATTGCTCTGTGCCTACTGTTCATAGAGCGGAGTGTATTAGTGAACTCTTAAAAGGCTATGACCAAGAATGGGCCCTCTATTTTATTGGCTCACCTACAGAAGATTTTGTGCCTATTACTTTTGTTAAAAGAGAGGATTTAGCAAAACAAAAAGCCTTGCTGCAACCTATTTGACCTAAACCTCATCTCACAGCAAATAAAGAAGTTCTTTGGAACGCCATATATTCAAAACTATTACCAATAAAAATTATGAAAAAGCTTATCGCATTATTTTTGACAGCACTTATCAGCATGAGCACCTATGCTCAGAAAGACCCTTTTCTAGCAAAAACCTTTAGTGGCACTGATCTAAAAAAAATAGAAGTTAATACCTCTGGAGGGAATATAGAAGTTACAGGCACCAATGCTGGAAGAACTGTAGTAGAAGTATACATTAAAGGGAATAACGGCTTCAATAGTCTCACCAATTCGGAGATTGAGGAAAGACTGAAAGATTATATTCTGGATGTCCGTAAAGAGGGTAATACCTTAATTTGTCAAGCCAAATCAACCAAACCAAATAATTGGAAGCAGGGCTTAAGTATCAGTTTCAAAATACAAACTCCCGAGCACATTGACACAGATTTACTTACCAGTGGCGGAAGCATTACGCTATCAGATCTTCATGGAAACCTTAATTTTAAAACAAGTGGAGGAAGTTTAAACCTTGCAAATTTGAGCGGTGAAATTCATGGTCGTACTTCTGGCGGAAGTATCACAGGAATTAATATGGAAGACTTAGTAGAACTTAGCACAAGCGGAGGAAGCATTACTGTAAAAAATGCAGAAGGAGACATTAAATTAAGAACCTCTGGCGGTGGCATCACGCTGGCAGACTTAAGCGGATTAATAGATGCACATACCAGTGGTGGAAGTATTAAGGCTAGCGATATAGACGGCGAGTTCATTACAGGAACTTCTGGAGGCTCTATCAGAATGGAAAGAATGACGGCCAGTATTAAGGCAAGCACCAGTGGTGGAAGCATTACGGCCGATATTTTAAAAGTAGGTGAATTCTTGGTTCTGCATACCAGTGCTGGTGGTATTAATGTAAATATGCCTATGGACAAAGGAATGAACTTGGACATAAAAGGCGGAAGGGTAACCATGGCCTACAAAAATTTTGATGGAAAATTCGATAAAAATCATGTACATGGAACCATTAATGGTGGCGGTGCAAATGTGGAAATCTCTGCCAATGCTGGGCATGTAAATATCAACTAAGACTCTATATTTTGAGATTAATAAACCCGGTTTATGTATTGGAGTATCGTAATGATTAGTTAAAGTGGAATAAATCAGACATTTAAACGAGATTAGCATAGCGGTTTACCATAAGCTAATGTCGATGAGTTCTGGTGATTGAGTTTAAATGGGTTTACGAACTGATTTTAAGCAATTTAGCTACGCACTAGATTTCCTAATGAATAAAGCGGGATAAAAAGTGTCCGAGGCTGAACAAACGTTCGGTTTCGGACATTTTTCATTCAATAAACTCAATTTTAAATACTGATTATGAACCAGTTAACACAAATGGCATTACTTTGGCAAGGGTACTTATGAAAAGAATTGGTAATCTAATAAAATCTGAAATCATGCTAAGAAGCTATATCAAAATTGCCATAAGAACGCTAAAGCGAAACAAAGCCTACGGTTTGATTAATGTTATAGGCCTTACGCTTAGTATTACTTCTTGTATTCTCCTCTTCTCATTTATCGTTTATCATCTAGACTTTGATGGATTTCATAAAGACTCCAGTCAGATTTACAGAATAGTAACCGAACAGCAGCGAGACACTAAAACGTACCAGCCTGCTGTTCCTAGCCCCTTGGGAGAAGTGGTCAGAAACCAATTTGATTTTGAAGAGGAAATTGCCCGAATAGCCACTTTTGACAAATTGCAAGTCAGCGTAAATCATGAAATAAAATTTATTGAAAATGAGGGTGTGGCCTTTGCCGAACCCTCTTTCTTCCGCATTTTTAATTTCCCAATGTTTGGTGGGAATATTACCAAAGCGTTTGAAGAGCCCAATAAAGCTCTCATCACAGAGCGAATAGCGAAAAAGTACTTTGGAAGCACGGATGTTATAGGGAAATCCATGAAAATGGATAACTCCATAAACTTTACTGTAATAGGCATTTTAAAGGACTTGCCTACCAACACTTTTCAAAAAACAGAGATCTATCTCTCCTATATTACTTTAAAAGAATACAATGATTGGTTTATAAATTCAGATTCTTGGGGAGGTATTTCTTCCAGTATGCAGGCTTTTATAAGACTAAAAAAAGGCGTAAACCCAACTCAGGTAGAAGCGGCCATGGCTCCTTTTCCTGCGAAGTATAGACCTTTTAGCTCAAACATTCATACTTATAAATTGCAGCCTTTATCGGATATGCATTTCAATGCCAACTATAACGGCCCCATGCCTAAAAAGACGCTCTGGACTTTGGGAATCATAGGCCTATTTTTGATGCTGTCGGCTTGTTTAAATTTCGTGAACTTAGTTACCGCTCAGGTAGCCAATAGACTAAAAGAAGTAGGGGTAAGAAAATCATTGGGCAGTAAAAAGAGCCAACTTTTCTGGCAATTTATGTCAGAAACCGCCATTATAGCGTTCTCTTCTACGATTCTAGGCATAGTACTGGCCATTTTACTTCTCCCTTCTCTCAATGCTCTTTTTAATTCCACAATCAGCTCTGTCATCTTTTTAGATATCAGAATAATTTCCTTCTTCCTTGGAGTATTTTTACTGACAACCCTAATTTCTGGTTCATATCCAGGTTTGATTCTCTCCAATTTCAAACCTATAACGGCTCTAAAAGGAAAGCTGGCTCAGGTAAGTATTGGTGGCTTTAACCTCCGTCGTTCGCTTATTGTAGTACAATTTGTCATTTCTCAGGTTCTTATAATAGGGATGCTAGTTATTATTAAACAAATGCAGTTTAGCCAAAATGCAGACTTAGGCTTTGACAAAGAAGCACAGGTTATGATACCCGTAGCTCCTGGAATGAAACCTTCAGACTTTAAAGTTTTTAAAGAAAAACTGGCAGCCTTACCGTCTGTGGAAGGTTCTACGGTCTGTATAGGAGCACCAAGTTCCAATAGCATTTGGGGAACCAGCATTACTTTTAAAGGAAAAGCAGAACAGGAGGCTTTCTCTATGAATGTTAAGGCAGGAGATGAAGATTATGTCAAAACTTTTGGTCTACAAATATTAGCAGGAAGGAATATCAGTGCATCAGATACGGCCAATGAGATTTTAGTGAATGAGACCTTTATTAAAAAAATGAATTATGCCACTTCTGAAGAAATACTCGGTAAAAGAGTTTCTGTGTCTGGAATAGAAAATATTGAGATTGTGGGCGTGGTTAAGGATTTTCATGACCAGTCCATGCATGGAGATATCTCCGCCTTGGGAATTGGTTCTTTCAATGATGTATTTTGGAATTTTGCAGTAAAAGTCAAGCCCTATAATATGGCTCAAACACTAAAAGAAATAGAAGCAGTGTGGACTTCTTTAAATCCAGAAGCCGTATTTACCTATGAATTTGTAGATGAGTCATTAAAGAACTTTTATAAAACCGAACAAACCATTTTAAGCCTCATTCAGATCTTTACACTGATAGCCATTTTTATTGGAGCTATGGGGCTATATGGCTTGATAAGCTTTTTGGTAGAAAGAAAAACCAAGGAAATAGGGGTGAGAAAAGTACTTGGAAGTACAAGTGCGGGCATACTTTGGATGTTTGGCAAAGAATTCTCCGTTCTCCTCATCATTTCCTTCTTGGTAGCCTCTCCCTTAGCGTGGTGGCTGACAAATAAGTGGTTAGAAGATTTTCAGTTTCAAATAAACATTAGCCCAGGTTTATTTCTAGTGGCCTTAGGTATCTCTACTTTGATAGCCATTATATCTATTGGTTTCAAATCTCTTAAAGCCGCATGGACTAATCCCGTGGAAAGCCTGAGAAGTGAATAACCGTAAAATCAGTTTTTAAAAAATTCAATATTGTGATACAACTTCTTGGCTCCTTTAAACATTATAGAGCTATATAAACTAATTTATTCAAACACATGAAAAAGGTATTATTGGTATTAGGTATTTTAAGTTTTCTGGCTTGTAAAAACGACAATGTGGAAGCGGAGGACGCTGGTAATGTGGAATTTATAACGGCAGAACCTTTGGAGGACTTTGAATGCGTGGGCCAGCAAGTAGAAGACGACCTGCCTACCATAGAAAACGCTAGAACTATGATAGTGGGAAAATGGCAATTGAAGGGAATGATCACCATGATGCCTACGGTAGAGGTTCCAAATATCCAGGTTGAGTTTAAAGAAGATGGCGGTGTATTTGTAACGCAGGCGGGGAAAAATGTTTTCACAAATGCCTATAGCATCAATGATAATGTTTCCGATGAGGGCTACCGTTCCATAATAATCACCACCGACGAATTTGGTACTGACCTTAATGAGAACAACTTCATCAGAGGGAATATCAGAATTTGTGAAAAAGAATTGATGATTGACAACGGTATCGCGTTTGATGCCCCGGGTTATTTGCTTCGTAGAATTGAAGAGTAAAAAAAGCGATGTTTTAAAAAGCCGCTAGGAGAGAAATTCTTCCAGCGGCTTTTTTTAGTAAAAGTCAGCTGGTTCTTTCCCTTAACCTTACATCCAAGATTTCGTTTTGAGTCCACTTATTTTAGAGACAGAAATCCCCTTTCTAAAGTCTCTTCGGCTGAACTTATCAAGCGTTTGGAAATAGTGTGAAAACATTTTATTTCAGACCCCGTTCGTTTCATAATAAACCCATTGCGTTTCAGCTTTTTTAGTGGATGCATTTGTATTCATCAGAAGCACAGCAAGGAAAAACATTCCTTATTAAATACTTGCGTAAAAGTATTTGTCTGCTTGCCGTACGCTAATGGCACAAAGTATAATCAGCTACAAACTTATAAGAATCATACCCACTTTCTGAAGCTACAGAAATCCGACACCCGTTTCTGAGGAAACTGAAAACTATTAGCTCATTTATAGTTATTCTTGAACAGCATGTTTTTAACTAATTCATTATATTTATTAAGCGTAAAAAATATAAACCATTCCGGTTACTTTATCTTTTCATTATGAAAGCATTTGCTACATTTCTTTGGGTTTTCTTTTTTTCTATTTCTTCATTTTCCCAAGGTCCCAAAGTTCTAATTGTTACCGCTCACCCAGACGACGAAACGATGTTTCCAGCTACTATTTTTAAAATAACAAGAGAACTTAAGGGCACTGTAGACTTAGCTCTTATTACTGATGCTTCTGGAGGATATAATGGGTTAGTGGCTTCGACGTATTATAATAAAAACCTTACGGATTCGGCTACAGGTAGGGCCGAACTGCCTTTGTTACGCAAGAAAGAATTGTTGTGTGCAGGTGAGGTTATGGGCATTAGAAATTTTTTCTTTTTTGACCAGCTGGATGATTTTTATCAAATAGATCCCAAACCCTTTTTTGAAGGAAAGCGTTGGGATATGGCTTTTTGCGAGGAGAAATTAAATAAAATATTAGAAGAAGGCCAATACGATTTTGTTTTTTGTTTAGTACCTAGTGCCGAGCAACATGCACATCATAAAACGGCAAGTATTTTGGCAATTAGAGGAGTTGAAAACTTAAAATCACCTAAAAAACCTATCGTCTTGGGAGGAAGGGCATTAAATAAAAACTACACCTATAAATATGATGTGTTATCGGGTTTTCCTGAGACTAAAATTTCAGAAAAAGCACCTGTTTTTTACTTCGACAGATCATTTGGCTTTGGAGAAAATAGCAGTCACAGCTACATGATTGTGGCCGACTGGGTAAAGTCATGCCATAAGTCCCAAAGTGGCGATATGAATAGTTCCATGCATCGTGGAGAGTTGGAAACGTTTTGGTATTTCGATATCAATTCTGAAGCTGGAATAGTACCCACAGCCCAGCTTTTCGAAAGTTTGAGAAACGCCGGTTTTCGAACAAAATAACATCCAAAAGCTGGATCAAAGGTTATTTATTAAATTATAGAAGTGAACCTATATCATTTTACATCAAGCCTAGGGCATTTCAGCCACTCTATTTCAATCTACTTTTCAAAAGCTTAACCAACCTTGCATTATCTGCCTCAAGCATTACATTAACAGCAGGCCTTCCACGCCATGGCTCTGAAGCTGGTCTGGCTAAAGCTTCTTCATCGCCAATAAATGCCCAAGTTTTCCCTAAACTAAGCCCGTCTTGAGTCTCTACCCTCACAGGATACTTTTCCCCCGAAAAAATGGAGGGATCTATCAAATAAGCTATCACAGAAGGGTCATGCAGAAACGAGCCGTCAATTTTATTATTGGTGGTATTAAACTTCTCATAAAAAACATAGGCATCACACACCATCTTGTTCAACACCGAATCGGAAGCCACTCGTATCTCCCGAGCATCCTTACTTGTTAATAAAGTAGACTCCGTTACATCCAAACCAATCATGGTGACTGGCCAGCTGGCTCCAAAAACGAAATCTGCGGCTTCTGGGTCATTTAAAATATTGGCCTCCCCTGATGGTGAAGCGTTTCCTGGAGCAAAAGCATTTCCTCCCATAACCACCACTTCTTTTACCAGTTCTACTATTTCAGGAGCTTTTTTCAATGCCAAAGCAATATTGGTTAAAGGCCCCAAAGGAACCAATATGATTTCATTTGGGTATTTTTTAACCTGTTCAATAATAAAATCTTCCGCCGAAAGGCTTATAGGTTTCAAACTACTTTCTAGGCGAAAAATATTACCCAAACCATCATCTCCATGAACAAAAGCCACTCCGCCCCCAAAAGGTCTATTTAATGGTTTGGCAGCACCCTTAGCTACAGGAATATTACCTCTGCCTGCCGCCTCTAAAAGTTTTAATGCATTTCCAGTAGTCAACTCCAAATTCACGTTTCCATAAACGGTGGTCAGCCCAATCACGTCTAACTCAGGTGAGTTTAGTGCAAACTGTATGGCCATGGCGTCGTCTACTCCTGGATCCGTATCGATGATTATTTTTTGCGGCATTTTAATTCGTTTGTGATGATTCTCCTTTAGAGATTCGAATTTACTTGGTTTTTCTATATTTCGCTGTTCGTCACCGAACGAGAGCGTTCGCTTTCGGACACATTTTTTACTCCAAAACAGCGTAATACTCTATTAACGTGTTAATTATAATTATTGGCATTATTTAAGAACATTAAATGGCAGAAGAGAAAAACTTTGCGGTCATTCTCCAACACAAATTATGAAAAAGTATAACACTTGTTTTTATTTAAGAGAGTTCTGAACTTATAACACTGTCAGTCCGAGCGACAGACGAGGACTTGTTATAGTTCGATGGGTTAATTTAGAATAGGTAAGACTATTCTCCCCGTCTGCCGATTTATCCGCCGTTGTGAGGACAGGCAGGGACTTCGCTAGAACTGACAGGGCAGATTTTACTCGAACTGACAGGGTTAAATAAATTTAAGGACATTTCGAGTTCGCTCGATGTAACAATAGAAAACAATATCAAGCTCATGGCTCAAAGCAAATAAATGATAAAACTAAATAACATATCCAAATACTATCCAGCTGGTTTTGGAAAGACCTACGTGCTCCGAAACATCAATGTTGAAGTAAAAGAAGGTGAATTCGTTTCCATCATGGGACCATCAGGTTCTGGAAAATCTACACTGCTGCATATTCTAGGGCTCTTAGAAGAAGCCTCTGAAGGAGAATATCTTTTTATGGATACACCCGTTCAGAAATTAAAAGAAAAACAAAGAACAGAACTCCATAGAAACGCCATCGGCTTCGTTTTTCAAGCCTACCATTTGATTGACGAACTAACCGTTTATGAGAACATTGAAACGCCATTGCTGTATAAAGGAATCTCTGGTTCTGAGCGTAAAAGCAAAGTGGCCGACATTCTAGACCGTTTTAACATTGTTGCTAAAAAAGACCTTTTCCCGAGTCAGCTGTCGGGTGGCCAGCAGCAGTTAGTAGGTGTTGCCAGAGCTTTGGTAACAGAGCCAAAAGTCATTTTTGCAGATGAGCCTACAGGAAACCTTCACTCCGAACAAGCGGACGACATTATGAAAGTTTTTAAAGAATTAAACGAAAAAGACGGTGTCACCATCATTCAGGTAACGCACTCCGAAAAAAACGCCGAATACGGCAATAGAGTTATAAGACTTAAAGACGGCTGGGTAGATTAATAAAACAGTTCACAGATTAGAAATATGAAATTTTATATAACCCTCTTTTTCACCCTTGCCATCGGCATAGCTAGTGCCCAAAGCATTTCCTTAAAAGAGTGCATAGCATTAGGTTTAAAAAACCATCCAGATTATCAAACAGGCGTTTTAACGGCAGAAGCTGCCAATGCCAGTTTATTCGAAGCCAAAAGTTTAAGATACCCTACTATGGGTGTGGATGTTTACCAAAGTACCAATACCGGTAGAAGTATTGATAGGTTCACAAACAATTATATCAATGACCTATATAACAGTACATATGCCCAAGCAAGGCTAACTCAACCTCTTTTCCAAGGTTTTAGAATCCAAAGCACTATTCGTCAAAACGAACTGTTGGTAGAATCAGAAAAACTTAACTTAGCGTCTACCCAAAACCAATTGACCATCAGAATTATTCAGGCATATTTGAATGTTTTAGCAAGTCAAGAACTCTATGCCATTGCTCAAAATCAAGTACTAACTTCTCAAACCCAGCTGGACCAAATAAGCATAAGAGTTAGTGCGGGTGTCTTAGGAAAAACAGAAGAATTACAAATCAAAACACAAGTAGCCAATGACCAATTTTCAGAAATCACAGCCTCTGGGAATTTAAGAGCCGCACGTTTAGATTTGTTTCAATTAATGAATGCCAATCTCGCTTCAAACACACAATTTGAAACGCTGAATGCAGAGATTGTTGCTAAAAAATATGGTAATGAACTAGCGGAGAACGCTCTTTCAAATCTACCAGAAGTTAAAGCGGCAGACTTTGAGATAAGAAGCTTCGATAGCCGAATTAAAGCAATAAAAGGCAGTAAACTTCCAAGCTTAAACTTTCTGGCAGACTGGAATACCTTTTACGCATCTTCAAATCCTGAACAAGAATTTTTTGAGCAAATAAACGGCTCTCGGAATGCTTCTTTTTCATTAGGTTTAAGTATCCCGATTTTAGGAAGACTACAAACTAACCCAAGGATTCAATCTGCCTCTATTCAAAAAAGAATAGCACAGAACAATTTGGCCGCTACCAAACTTCAGGTAAATCAGGCCGTGCAAACCGCCATTCAAAATTATGAGCTAGCCTCTGAAAGATACGTCAACGCACTTTCTCAGGTGGCCATAAATCAAGAAAATATAGACGCTATTCAGGCTCAAATAAATGCCGGAACTTTGAATTCCATAGAGTTTATTTTGGCTAAGACCAATTTCGACCGAGCAAATTCGAATTTAGTTCAAGCCAAATATGCTTTCTTGCTTCAAGAGAAAATTTTGAAGTTTTATGAGAATGGAGCCTGGGATTTATAAAAAACGGCCATAAGAAAAGTTAAAAACGTTAAAAGTCAAGGGTATCTACTCTTGGCTTTTTACTTTTATTTATGCTCCAAAACTACTTCACAACGGCCTGGCGAAATCTAATTAGAAAACGCTATTTTTCATTCATGATGCTTACAAGTCTTTCGATAGGCTTAGCGTTTTCATTCATTATTGGCAGTTATGTTTGGTCTGAGTTACAAGTCAATCAAAACCTTAGCAACATAGACCGCCAGTTCCTACTAAAAAGCGAATGGAAACAAGAAGGAAGGTCTCCAGACTTTGTGAGTCCTGCTCCTTTGGCGGAAGCCTTAAAAAACCAATACCCTCATTTGGTGGCAAATGCCTATACCTATGATGGCGTAGGTGTTACTTTTCAGCATGAAGATATTGTCCATCCGGAGTCCGTACAGCTTGGCGATAATATTTTAGAAATGTATGGTTTAGGGCTAAGTCAAGGAAATCCAAAAACAGCATTGAAAGACCCTTACAGCATGGTCATTTCTGAGAAAATGGCTTTAAAGTACTTTGGAAAAACCGATGTTCTAAACCAAACCCTGGAGGTAGAATCTTTCAGCGGAGAAAGAAGACCATTTAGAATTTCAGGCGTTTTAGCAAAAGCACCCTTTAACTCCGTTTTACAATTAATAAATGAAGAGCTTCCTGTTTTAATGTCAAAAGAAAGCTTGCGTTACTTTGGCAGATTTGAAAGCATAAATCAATGGCAAAATCTGTTTGCTGTCAATAACATCGAACTGGCCGAAGGTGTTTCTCCCGCACAATTAGAAAGGCCAATTAAAGACTTATTGCAAGCAAACACAACAGCAGATATATCGAAGAATTTAAGCATAAAACTAGCCGATTATAAAACCCTGTATTTGACAGATAAAAACGGTTTTGTACAAAAAAACGTCAACACCTTATTGGCAATAGCTTTGGTCATGTTACTCATTGGCATTATAAACTTTGTCAACATTTCGCTGGGTGCTTCTTCCAATAGATTAAAAGAAATTGGCATTAGAAAAACACTGGGTAGCAACAAAAAACAACTCGTCTTTCAGCTGATTTTAGAAAGCTGCCTACTTTCCTTTATCGCTTTTGTAATCGGACTTATCATTTACCAATCTGGCAGAACTTACTTCTCAGAAATATTGGGTAAACCACTAGTTTCCTTGTTCCAAATCAATACCACATTCTTTGGCTTTGCTTTCTTATTTAGTTTACTCATTGGGATATTGGCAACATTTTTTCCAGCCTTGATTATTTCTAGACTAAACGTGGTTCTCGCTGTAAAAAACCGTTTCCAAAGCATTTCTGGGCAAACCAATTTGAGGCGATTTCTAATTGGCGTTCAGTTTGCCATGGCTTTGTTTGTAGGATTTGGAGCTTTGGTGGTAGACAAGCAAATCAATTACTTCTTTGAAAAAGATTTGGGCTTTAGCCAGCAGCAGATGGTTTATTTGACCCTACCAAGAGACTGGTCTCCAAAAGGTATTTCTAAAATGAAAACCATTCGGACAGAATTTGAAAACCTTCCCGAAATAGAAAAAGGAAGTATCTCTTTCGAAATTCCGGACGGAAAGTCAGGCGTGAGAACTGGAATAAAAAATGGCGAGTCGCCGCAAGTTTTTGCTGAAGTTTTACAAACAGACGAAGCCTATTCCGACACCTATAACTTAAAACTATTGGCAGGGAGGTATCATAATGCAGGAAGTGAACCAAACAACCATATTGTCATAAATCAAACCACCGCTAAAAGCTTAGGATTTAAAACTCCTGAGAGTGCACTAAATCAAACTATCTATTTAGAAACCTTCCAAGGTGATTTTGAAATTGTAGGTGTTCTTTCAGACTTTCACTTCGCCAGTTTCCATCAAAAAATTGGCCCACTCGTTTTCACGAATATCAATAATTCCAACATATACAGATACCTATCTTTACGTCTAGGAGCTTCAGATTTTGGCGAAGCCAAAAAAGCCATTGAAGCCAAATGGCAAGGCCTTTTCCCTAATTCTCCTTTCATTTATCAAAGCCAAGAAGCTAATCTAACTAACCTCTACAGCTCCGAAATTCGCCTAAAAAAAGCGTCTCGCTTGGCCACCATTTTAGCTCTTATCTTAGTTAGTCTTGGTGTGCTTGGTACACTTTCTTTAAATGTGTCTAAAAGGTTAAAAGAGCTTAGCCTGAGAAGAGTACTTGGAGCAAATTTCGTTTCTGTAAATTGGCTGCTCATAAAAGAATTCGTGTTCATTCTTCTGGTGGCATTATCCTTAACCATTCCATTCACTTATTATTTATTGGGCGATTGGCTTCAAAACTATGCTTTCCGCATTTCCATGCCTGTGCAGAGTTTTGTGCTTGTGGTCATTTGCTTTTTGAGCATCATTATAAGCTTGGCTGTTTTTCAAATCAACAAAGCATTAAGACTAAACCCTGTGGAGCATTTGAAAGAATAAATCAGGGAATCAGATTCAATATTCTTTTGGCTTTATAATGTTCCTTTTTTACGGGTCTTATAATTAACTCGTCGTTTACCTTGGCATATTTAAATATCTCAGAAATTTCGACCACATAAAACTGCTTGTCAAACAACGGAACAGAAGAGGGATAAATAATTACGCCGTCTCTTCTTAAACTCACCTTAAACAGAATTTCTGTTCTATCACCTGATTCTGGATTACCTCTAACCACCGTTAATTTTCCATGCGAACGCAAATTGAAGTCATTATAATCTAGCGGCTTTTCGTTTATAAGAATGGGATTGGCATAAAAGGGCTCGTCTTTGCCCAATTCATTTCTTTCCATTTCGTTATCTCTTTGAATAAGCCATTTCTTATCTCCTTTGATTATGGAATCCCAATCTTGAGCATTTGAAACAAAAGAAACCGACAGAAAAACCAACACCACAGCTCCTACTTTCATAATTTTATTCATTCGCTTTTTTGATAAAAGTACCGGTGTGAAGAAGTGTAGAGACAATTTATACTGTAAAATTATATGTAAAAAAGTGTAAAATAGGCTTTTACAAAATGTTACTAGCCAAGCAAAGCTTTACCTTTAGGCCGATGAAATTTCTCAAAAACATTCTTCTTATTCTAAGCCTTTTCACCACGCCTTCTTTTGGTCAACAAGCCTCTTTTGACGATGCTAAAACAGAGGTAGTCATGAGAATGATAGGCTATCAGGTATTACTTCAAAACGCGGACACCACCACACGTGTTTTACCCATCATAAAGTTAGCTGACGCTCAATATCAAATTCATTTCAATGGCCCTATCCGTCTGAATCCTGACTCCTTGGTCAATATTGTAAAAAGGCAAATGGACGCCAACAGCATAGAAATATCTTATATAGTAAGCGTAAAGGAATGTTTGATTCAAGAGACTTTATTTTCCTATGCCATTCTGCAAAAAGGACAGGAAGAAATAGTCCCTTGTAAAGACAGGCCCCTGGCTCCAGACTGCTACTTTATAGAAATCAGTTTTGACAAAGAATCCAAAGCAGATTGGACAATTGTTTCTGTCCTATTATTCATAATTGCTTCTTTAACGCTCTATTTCACTTTTAGAAAAAGGAGCACTAGCCCCTCTGATAACTTATTAAAAATAGGCAAATATGAATTTGACACGGCCAATCGATGCTTGCAAATAGGAGAGCAAAAAATCAAATTGACCTATAAAGAAACCCAAATTCTGAGCATTTTGGCAGACAGCCCTAATCAACTGATTGAAAGAAATCGTATTCAAAAAGAAGTATGGGAAGACGAGGGTGTAATAGTAGGCCGCAGCCTTGATATGTACATTTCAAAACTCCGTAAAAAGCTCGCAAAAGACCCAAACATTTCTATTTCTAATAAGCACAGTATAGGTTACGAACTTGCGGTTAAAACGGCGTAGTCCTTGCACCGTACCCATCTATGATGTAACTATGCTATACAATTGACAATAATCCTGTAGGAAATCTTGAAAGTATCTCTTTTTATACCCTGTTATATTGACCAGTTATATCCTCAAACTGGCGTAGCGACCCTAAATCTTCTAGAAAAATTTGGCTGCGAGGTGGTTTTTCACCAAAGTCAAACTTGCTGCGGACAGCCTATGGCAAACTCTGGTTTTCAGCATTTGACCACAAAACTAGATGGATTGAATCAAAACCTCTTTGGAGATTCTGAATATGTCGTCTGTCCTTCGGGAAGCTGCACTTTGCATCTGAAAGAACATGTTTTAGGTACACAAACAAAGATTTACGAGCTCTGCGAGTTTCTTACAGACGTACTAAAAGTGGAAAGTTTAACATCTAGTTTTCCTTTCAAAGTTGGCTTACACCAAAGTTGTCACGGACTTCGTGGATTGCATTTGGCCAAAAGCTCTGAACTGGTAGCAGAGCCATTTTCAAAACTAGAACCCCTACTGAAGATGGTAGATGGCTTAGAACTCTCCTACCCTGAAAAGGTAGACGAGTGCTGCGGTTTTGGAGGAACGTTTTGCGTAAGTGAAGAAGCCGTTTCTGCTAAAATGGGTCAAGATAAAGCAGCAGAATTTGAAGCCGACGAAGTGGATTATATTACCAGTGCAGATATGTCTTGCTTGATGCACATTGATGGCATATTGAAAAGAAAGAAATCAAATATTAAGGTGATTCACATTGCTGAAATTTTAAACGGTTTAGCATCATGAGTGAAGGAAAGCACGCCAGTTTAGCAGAAAAACTAACCAACGACACAGACAGAACCGATTGGCATAATAAGTCTATTTGGGGCGTTAGAAAAAAAAGAGATGTAGCCGCTTTCGGTATTCCTGATTGGGAATTACTGAGAGAAACAGCATCCAATATCAAAGACTATGTTCTTGACAACCTCCACGATTTACTGATAGCGTTTGAGCAAAATGCCACCAAAAATGGCATTCAAGTCCACTGGGCTGCCGATGCCGAAGAGCATAATGCCATAGTTCATGGAATCTTGGCAAAACACAATGTTAAGAAAATAGTAAAGAGCAAGTCCATGCTCACAGAAGAGTGCGGACTGAACCCCCATTTAGAGAAAAACGGCATTACGGTTATTGATACCGACCTGGGCGAAAGAATAATTCAACTTCGAAATGAGCATCCCAGTCATATTGTGATGCCAGCCATTCACCTGAAAAGAGAAGAAATTAGCGATACTTTTCATGAGTCGTGGGGTACAGAAAAAGGAAACTTTGACCCCAAATATTTAGCCGGAGCAGCAAGAGAAAGCCTACGCCAAGACTTTTTAACGGCGGATGCCGCTCTTACAGGAGTAAATTTTGCGATAGCCGAAACAGGCGAATACGTGGTATGTACCAATGAAGGGAACGCCGACATGGGAGCACATTTAGCACCTGTTCAGATTTCATGCATGGGTTTAGAAAAGATAATTCCTAAAAGAGAACATCTAAGTGTAATGCTTCGTTTGTTAGCAAGAAGTAGCACTGGGCAACCGATAACGGCTTATTCGAGTCATTTCAAAAAGCCAAGAGAAGGTCAAGAAGTGCATTTGGTTTTGGTAGATAATGGGAGAAGTAGGCACATCCAATTGCCTAAATTTAAAGCTGGCTTAAAGTGTATTAGATGTGCGGCATGTATGAATACCTGTCCGGTTTACAGAAGAAGCGGCGGACACTCTTACCATGTGACCGTTCCTGGGCCTATTGGTTCTATTTTGGCTCCTAATACAGATTTGAAAGAATATTCTGACTTGCCGTTTGCCTCTACCTTGTGTGGGGCTTGCAGCAATGTATGTCCTGTAAAAATCAACATCCATGAGCAGCTCTATGAATGGCGACAAGTCATTGGAAAAGCTGGGCATGTAGAAACTTCCAAGAAGATAGGATTGAAAGTGATGAACTTCGTTTTATCTAATCCGAAGGTGTATGATATGGGTGGAAAAATAGGAAAGAAAGTGGTGTCTCTTATACCCTATGCAGTCAATAATCCGCTGAACCCATGGTATAAAAGCAGAGAAATGCCGGAAATGAACACCGAAAGTTTTAAAGATTGGTATAAGAAAAATAGATGAGCAGTAGAGACCAAATATTAGAAAGACTTAAAAGCCAAACTTCAAATCAGGAGCACGTGAGTTTGCCAGATTTTGATGTAGCATACATTGGCGACCCCGTATCAAAATTCAAAACTATCTTAGGCGAACTTTATACCGATGTCATTGAAGTAAACGCTTTAGCAGAAGTGGCTAGTTTCATTTCAGAAAGGTTTGAAGGGAAAAGAATAATCTCCAATGTTAAAATTGACGGTTTTCCTTACAGCGAAGATTGGCAAAACGAGGACCCACATACACTGGAAAATGTAGAATTTGCATTGTTTGAAGGTACGCTTGGCGTAGCAGAAAACGGAGCTATCTGGATAGCGGATGAGCAGATGGGGCAGCGAGTAGGACCTTTTATATGTCAAAGGCTAGGCATTATTGTCAAAAAAGAAAACATTGTGCCTTTAATGCAGCAAGCCTATCAAAAACTGGATAGCGGTGATTCTAGCTTCGGTACTTTTATTTCCGGACCTTCCAAAACTGCAGATATTGAACAATCCTTGGTGGTAGGCGCCCATGGCTCTAGAGAGCTTTTTGTTTTTCTAACCTAAGAAAACAGCTTATTCTTTCATTACTCTTTTATTCAAAAGGCTACGTTTCCGTTTTAAGTTTTATCTTTAAGCTTAGAATAAACAACCATTTTGAATGACCGCTAAATACACCATCGGAATAGATTTTGGCTCGGACTCTGTAAGAGCCTTGGTCGTCAATACCGCTAATGGCGAAAGCCACGGCACCTCTGTTTCCTATTATCCAAGATGGAAAGCAGGAAAATACTGTGACCCAGCCGCTTCGCAGTTTAGACAGCACCCTTTAGATTATATTGAGAGTTTAGAAACGGCTGTAAAAGGAGCATTGGCAGAAGCTGGCTCGGAGATAGCTAAAAACGTTGTCGGTATTTCTGTGGACACTACCGGCTCCACACCAGTAGCGGTTGATAGAAATGGAACACCCTTAGCTCTTTTGCCAGAATTTTCTGAAAACCCAAATGGGATGTTCATTCTCTGGAAAGACCATACGGGCAATGCTGAAGCAGAAGAAATAAATAATTTGGCTCATAACTGGACTGTAGATTATACGAAATATGTGGGAGGGATTTATTCTTCAGAATGGTTTTGGGCTAAAATTTTAAGAACCCTAAGAGTCGATGAGCAGGTAAGAGAAAAAGCCTTCTCTTGGGTAGAGCATTGCGACTGGATTTCGGCAGAGCTTACTGGAAACACAAACCCCTTAACACTAAAAAGAAGCCGATGTGCCGCAGGCCATAAAGCCATGTGGCATGATGAATTTGCTGGGCTTCCCTCAGAAAAGTTTCTTTGCACGCTAGACCCTTTATTGTCTGGACTCAGAGATAGACTTTTCTCAGAAACTTTCACTTCCGACGAATCCATGGGATTCATTTCGGCTCCATGGGCAAAAAAACTGGGTGTGCCGGAAAACGTAGTGATAGGCGTGGGTGCTTTTGATGCTCACATGGGTGGTGTGGGTGCTGAAATTGAACCTTACTCGCTGGTAAAAGTGATGGGAACTTCCACTTGTGACATGCTAGTGGCACCTACAGAAGAGGTAGGACATTTGTTAATCAAAGGAATTTGTGGACAAGTAGATGGCTCTGTATTACCCGGAATGCTTGGGATGGAAGCCGGTCAATCTGCTTTTGGTGACGTTTACGCTTGGTTTCAACGATTAATTCTTGAACCTGTAAATGAGCTTATCACGGATCAAGCCATCAAAAACAAAATGGCGAATGAACTCATACCTTATTTGGCAGAAAAAGCATCACAAATAGCCCTCACAGAGAATGACGGCATAGCACTAGATTGGTTCAATGGAAGACGAACGCCGGATGCTAATCACACCTTAAAAGGTGCCTTTACTGGCTTAAATTTAGGAAGTGATGCGGCCACCGTATTTAAGGCTTTGGTAGAAGCCACAGCCTTTGGCTCAAAAGCCATTGTTGACCGATTTATTTCCGAAGGTGTACCTATCAAACAAGTGATTGCGATTGGTGGAGTAGCCAATAAATCTTCTTTTGTGATGCAGACTTTAGCAGATGTGCTAAACATGCCGATCAAAGTGGCAGCCTCAGACCAAGCATGTGCCTTAGGTGCTGGGATGTTTGCCGCCACGGCGGCTGGTATTTACGAAAATGTAGAGGCCGCACAAAAAGCAATGGGTTCGGGATTCGATAAAGAATATCTCCCAAACCCATCAAAAACGGCTATTTATAATACCCTTTACGATAAATACCAAGTCTTAGGTCAATTTGTAGAAGGCTAGTTTAACGCCACAAAAATATCAACCTCGGCATCTAATCGATTTTGTGATTTTGCACCATAGACTTCAAAGTCTGTGGTGTATCTTCTATCTACGTCGGTTTTCCATATTTCCATCCATGCGTCTCCAACAACCCCTTGTTCCAAATTGCCTTTTGCCGTAAACTTAGTGTAAGCTCCTCCTCCTATTTCTAAACCTTTCATTCCTTCAGGAATTTCATCCAAACTACTTACTTCACAGGCCAAAACGGTCGTATAAGGTTTTGTAAAATCACCTTCATATTCTGTGTAAATAGCATAAATTTCGGTTCCTATTAAATTGGGGATTTTCGACATGATTTCTTCCGACATAAACCTGCCCCAAAGGGTCCGGATATCCGTTAAGGCTTTCTGCTCATGATTGCTTGTTCTTACCCAAATTCCCATTACTTTTTTAGATGCTAATTCTTGTTTTTGCATATGCTCTTTTCTTTTGATTCAAAGTAAAATGATAGTGGTGACATCCGTTTGTCAGTAGGTTTGGAAAAATACTTTTTTGATTGCCATAAAATATTTTAGTCTATTTAGCTTATAGATTAAATAGAGTATAGTTTATTTGTAAAAGTTTTAGACACCAAGGTATCTGAAAATCATATTATAAGTATTTCTTTTTGATTCCCTTATGCATTCAAAAACGCAAAAAAGTCAAGTCTCCGACGCTAATAAACTCTGGTATTTTATCCCAGTATTTTTGCTTACCGGGCTTGCCATTTTCCTATTTCTGAATTATTCTGAGACCTTTTCTTTAGAAAAGATTAAAAATGGTTTCAGTGAAGATTTTCTCATATTCTTGATGATTGGCATATTTGCCCAACTTGTTGACGGCACCTTAGGTATGGGTTACGGTGCCACCTCAACTACTTTTTTACTTTCATTTGGTGTTCATCCTGCCACGAGCAGCATGGCGGTTCACGTGGCAGAAATGTTTACTACAGGAGCGTCGGCCATATCGCATTATAAGTTCAAGAATATCAACAAAAAGCTAGTTCTTAACTTAATTGTTCCGGGTACGGCAGGAGCCATAATTGGTGCCTATTTATTGGCAGATGTTATTGACGGCGACACCATAAAGCCCTTCATAGCCGTTTACATGATTATTCTTGCAGCCACCATTATCATTAAGGGTTTAAAGAAAAATATAAAAAAGAAGAAAAGTAAAAACCTGGGTTTATTGGCTGGCTTCGGTGGTTTTATGGATTCCATTGGCGGTGGTGGCTGGGGACCTATCGTCACCTCCACACTCATGGGTAGAGGAAGAGACCCACGATATACCATTGGCTCTGTCAACACAGCAGAGTTTGCCATTTCCTTTGCCAGCGGTATCACCTTTGTACTCTTTGAAGGTATCAGCGGATGGCGTGTGATAGCAGGATTGGTTATCGGTGGTATTATTGCCGCACCGGTTGGAGCATATTTTTTAAATAAAATTCCACGAAAACCAGCTACCGTTTTAGTCGGTTTACTGCTGATTGTTTTAAGTGCAAGAACACTTATTAAACTTCTTTAAACCTTCACAAAGATTTTCTTCTTATAAAAAACGGCTAACACGGCAAACCAGAACAAAAGGTAAAGAATTGCCCAAGAAAGAGACGCATACTTTGGGTCTGTAAACATGGGCACCAAACCATTTTTATATACATAAGCCTGAAAGCCCACACCCTCTAGCTGTACGGTAGAAAGCACCCTCGGAATAATGCCTGAGAAAAAGAAAACGAGCATTGGGTTTACACCAAATATCACAAAAGGTTTTATCCAAAACTTATAACCACGTTCTTCAACCACAAAATAAACCAAGGCCATTAGCAAGGATGCCAGACCTGCAGTGTAAACCACATAAGAAGATGTCCATAAAGCCTTGTTTATTGGAAAAACCATGTTCCAAAAGTACCCTAAGGCAGTTAGGCCAAGGCCTGCATAAATAAGGTAATTCACCCTTTCTTCTTCATACTTTTCTTTGACCAAAAGTGTTCCTATAAATACGCCAATCAAACCTGTAGCAATAGCGGGTATGGTACTAAAAAGCCCTTCTGGATCCCATGTTTTGGAGGAAACCCACATGTGACCTTCCAAAAACATTCTATCAAAAACTGCTGCCACGTTTACATCTTTGTCGTAAACACCACTTACACCATCTATTGGAATCAATGCCATGGCTGCCCAATATCCCAAAAGAAGCACCACACAAATACCCGCCAACATTTTTAATGAGAGACTGTTATAGAGCATGGCCACCACAAAATAGACTAAAGCAATACGCTGTAATACACCAGGGATTCTAACGTTTTCGTATCCAGAAACAGGCAAGTACGCCAAAGTAAATAGTACGGCAAGCAAGCCCACTACCGCATATAATTGCTTCCTTAAGTCGTATTTGGTTAATAAGAGATAATAGACCAATGCCACAAAAACTAATCTAACCAGTAGCAATGGATAACCCTCTAGTCCAAAGAGATCGATTTTGGAAAAGAAATTCAGAAAGAGACCTAATGCGAAAATCCTTAATGCCCTAACTGTAATTTTCAAAAAAGTGGTCTTGTCCAAAAAGGGTTCAGGGGAAGCCAAAACCGTGGTAATGCCCACCACAAAAAGAAAGAATGGAAAAACCAGGTCTGTAGGTGTACTTCCATGCCATGGGGCATGAAGAAAAGGCTTTATCACATTTCCCCAATCTCCTGGGTTATTGACCAAAGTCATTAGCATTATGGTAATTCCTCTGAATACATCTACTGAGATTAATCTATTTTTCATTTAATAGTCGTTTTGAAGTTTTGAAATTTCTTCAAATTCAGATTCCAATTTATGGGTCAATCTCTCAAAAAGTGCGTAATACTTAGAATAAATCTTGTTTTTCTTTCTATTAGGGTTTCTAACGATCCTTTCCGGAGCAATTTTCAAGGAATCTTCTAGATTTTCATAAACACCCATAGACGTAAGGCCTACCATAGCCGCTCCTATATTAGGGCCATGTTTATAGGTACTCACAGATGCCGGCATGCCATACATGTCGCAGATTATCCCAGACCATAATGGGTGCATGGCGTTATATCCATTTAAGTGTATAGATTCAAAATCTCTATGACGCTTAATAGACCTTCCAATGCTATATATTTCGTACAAAATGCCCTCTAGCGTGGCTCTAATAATGTGCTTTGCTTCATGCGTTATATTCAAACCAAAATAAACCCCTCTTGCGTTTGAGTTCCATATAGGAGCTCTCTCTCCTTGAAGATATGGCAAAAATAGAAGACCTTCAGAGCCTTCTTTCACCTTGGCAGCCTCATTATATAATTTTACCAATAGCTCCTCAATTGGCAAATTTTGATAGTTATGACCAAAATTTCTAGCAGCCCACTCAAAAGCCACTCCGCCATTATTAGTAGGTCCTCCACTTATATACTTCCCCTTTTCTAAGATATAATTGAAAAAGCTTCCTTTACCATCTACTAAACATTCTTCTCCAAAAACCCTTACAGCACCAGAACTAGTCACCGATACAACAGCCTGATTATTGCTCATTGAGCCTGCACTTAAAGAAGCCAAACAACCATCAGAACTCCCTAATATCAGTTTCGTTTCTTTATGCAGTTTTAAAGAGTTTAGAATCGGAGCTTTAATCTCTAAATCGGCGTAAAATATATCTACTGGTCTAGAAAAATATGACGCATCCAGATGGGCAAACTTCATGGCATCCTTGTCCCAATCTAGTTGTTGTAAATTAAAAAAACCAGTGGCTGACGCTATGCTATAATCTACACAAAACGCACCAGTAAGCTGATAAATCACATATTCTTTTATGGAGACAAACCTGCTAATCTTTTCAAACTTTTCAGGCTCATTCTCTCTTATCCAGGTTATTTTAGAAAGTGGAGACATCGCATGGATGGGCGTACCTGTATTTTTATAGATTTTGTTTCCAAGCTCTGTTCCTTTCAAAGAAGTTGCTATATCACAAGCACGATTATCGGACCATATAATGGCATTCCCGAGGGTGTTACCGTTTTTATCCAAGGGTAAAACACTGTGCATTGAAGAACTCAAAACAATACTTTGCACATGATGCTTATCGTAAAAGGAAACATCATTCAAGATTCCTTTGAGCAAAAACATGATAGTAATAAATACTTGCTCTGGGTCTTGTTCACTCCAGTCGGGACGTGGATGAAACGTTGGGTATGAGCCCTTTCTATTTACAACTTCCTTCCCTAAATAATCAAACCCAATTATTTTTGTGGCGGATGTACCAATATTTATGGTGAGTATACAGGCCTTTTTAGAATCCATTTTTTCTGTAGCTTTTAGGAGAGAAACCCGTTAATTTTTTAAAGGTAGAGGAGAAATGTTGAGAACTATAAAATCCGAGTTCCAAGGCAATCCTCGTCATAGAGTGATCCGAATTTTTAATCATACGCATGGCCTCCGCCACCCGCAAGTTTATCAAATATTGTAAAGGTGCAAACCCCGTATAAAATTTTATTTTTTCTGTAAAGGCCGTTGTCGCCAATCCCACCATGCTTCCCATTTCATTTACCGTCCACGGATGTGACAGGTTTTCTCTCAACATTTTATCTAGTTTAAGAAACACTTTTGGGAAGTCGTGACTCTGATTGTTTTCAATACTCAATGCTCTAGAAACTTTAATGAAAAGCTCATCAATAAGACTGTTTACTCTGGTCATATAGGCTATTTCACATTCGGTTAATTCTCTCATTAGCCTCTGAAATATCCCTAAAGCATCTTTCACATCTTGAATAACCAACGGGAAACGCTGTTCCAATAATTGTTTTATCAGCAATCCGTCTGGTACACTTATTCCACTCCAGCTTTTATGAAATAAAACCTCGTCAATCTCCTGGATGGAAAATTCTACATAAGTACCCATTTCCAAAATACCTCCACCCAAACTTAAACAATCCTTCGGTCGTAGAATTAATAAATCATTAGGAAGCAAAACACAAGAGACGCCGTTGACATACCATTCGAATTTACCCTCATGAATGAAAAAAAATGTCAAAACTTCCACCTCCCATAACGAAGAGTGCTCCGCCTTTTGTAGCACACTCTTATGTACCACAAACTTCCCAATCTGTTTAAATGGCGTTAATAGGTCTGTTTGGCCTTGCAATAAAACTTTAGGAGTCATGAATAAGGTTAAATGTCATACTAAATCTGCAGATTATACCATTTTGCAAAATTAGCCGCCGAAACAATTTGAAAGTTTGTTATAAATAAAAGAAGAACTTTTGACACTTATTCAATCTTCCAAACCTTAATTATAAACTATGAAGAACAATTATCTCATTCTATTGAGCTTGACACTTCTTTCTTTCAGCACTCTGGCCCAACAAATTAGCGGGACCGTGAGATCGGCTGCAGACAATTCCACCTTACCCGGTGTTTCGGTTATAGTAAAAGGTACAACTACTGGAACAACGGCAGATGCGAATGGTACCTATCAAATTAACGCAGGAACCAACGCCACACTAGTATTTAGCTTTGTGGGTTTTAACCCTCAGGAAGTTTTGGTGGGAAACAAAACCACTATCAATATAAACCTGACCGAAGATTCTCAAAGCTTAAATGAAGTGGTAGTTACCGCACTTGGTATCAAGAAGGATGCAAAAAAACTCGGTTATGCCACTTCTACCGTACAGAAAGAAGCACTGACAGAAAACAGACAGCCTAACTTTATGAATGCCCTCCAAGGTAAAGTGTCTGGTGTTAATATTTCTGCCATGGGAACAGGCCCAGGAGGAACCTCGAAAATCAGAATCCGTGGTCAATCTTCTATTTCTGGTCAAAATTCACCACTTATTGTAGTGAACGGTGTACCAATCGACAACACCAATTTCGGAACCAACCAAAACAACGCTGGTTCAGACAATTCTATAGGCGTAAGGGGTGGTGGTGGAATTTACTCTGATGGTGGTGATGGTCTTTCATCTATCAACCCGGATGACATTGAAAGCATGACCGTACTTAAAGGAGCTACTGCTGCTGCTCTTTATGGCTCTCGTGCCAAAGACGGTGTAATCATGATTACAACTAAAACGCATGGTGACGGAAAAGGAATAGGTGTAACCTATAACACCAACTTCACCACAGAAAAAGCCCTTGACTTTACAGATTATCAGTATGAATATGGACAGGGAGAAAACGGTGTAAGACCCACTTCACCTAACCCAACTGACGGTCAGTGGTCTTTCGGAGAAAAGTTTGCCCCTGGTATGACCCAAGTTCTTTTTGATGGTGTGACCGTACCTTACGAACCTATCAAAAATAGATATGATATCTTTTATAGAAATGGTCAAAATTTCACGAATACCATCTCACTTTCAGGTGGTGATGCTTCTGGTGGATTTAACATCTCCTTCTCAAACCTTGATAGTAAAGGCATTGTACCTAACAACTCATTTAATAGAAAAACTGTTAATCTAGGATTGTCCTATGAGCTATCTAAGAAACTTAGTATTGCCAGTAATATTAATTACTCCAACGAGAACAATACGAACCCTCCCAATATTGCCAATCAAGATAACTCCATTCCTACTTCAGTAGCAATCATGTCTAATTCCATGCCTTGGGATTTATTAGAAGAGAAAAAACATGACGCAGATGGAAACGAATACGTTTACTCTAGGTTCAAAAACAGAACCAATCCTTATTTTACACTTTCAGACCAATTTCATAACATCCAAAGAGATAGGATTTTTGGAAATATGTCTTTAAAGTATGAACTGGCAGATTGGTTATTTGTACAAGGAAGGGTAGGCCAGGATTACTGGTCAAGAGACGAAGATTATAATAACTTCCCTACGGGTCATGCTTCTAGAGGTCCTGCACCAGCTGGTTTTGTTAATGGTGTTTATACCCAAGAAGCCAGAAGATTTAGAGAAATCAATAAAGACATTCTTATTTCTGGAACGAAAGAGTTTGGAAACATTGGTCTTGACGTAAATCTTGGAGGTAACCAAATGACCCGTCGTTCTGATTTAAATAGTACACAGGTAACTGACTTTGTTGTAAGAGACCTCTATACCGTTATGAACGGTAGGGTAAAAGACCCTATTTACGGCTTGTCTGAAAGAGCTGTAAACTCAGTTTATGGTTCTGCCGAAATATCTTATAACGACGTTCTTTTTATAAATGGTACAGCCAGAAACGACTGGTTCTCTACCCTTTCTAAAGAAAACAGAAGCATTTTCTACCCATCTGTTTCTGGTAGTTTCGTATTTTCTCAAGCCATGGCCTCCGCTCCAACTTGGCTGTCTTTTGGTAAACTAAGAGCGGCTTACGCAGAAGTAGGTTCTGATACAGATGTATCGCCTTATTCTAATTCCTTGTTTTATGGAATAAATGCCAACTTATTTACAGGACAGCCAGTTGGAAGCTCACAAGGAAGCACCGTTCCTAATGCTGGCTTACGCCCAATGCGTACTTCAGAAGCAGAGGTGGGTTTTGAATTAAAGCTTTTCAATAATAGAGTAAGCTTAGATATGGCTGCTTATGAGAAAATCACAAGAGACCAAATCGTATCTGCCCAAATATCTGATGCGTCGGGTTTTGTTAGCACACTTATCAATAGCGGTAAAAGCAGAAACCGAGGCGTAGAATGGTTATTAGGTATTACACCTTTAAAAACCAACGACTTTAGATGGGACTTCACTTTTAACGGTTCTTATAATAAAACAAAAGTGTTGAGCTTATTAACAGATACCCCTGGTGAAAAAATAACTACAGGTACCCATGTATTTAATGGTGAATTAAGACAAGTAGTAGGCGAAGAGCTAGGTCAGCTTTACGGTTTTGGCTTCAAAAGAGACGACCAAGGAAGAAAAATATTTGGTTCAAACGGAATTCCGATTAGAACACCAGATTTAATTTCTTTTGGTAGTGCATTGCCAAACTGGGTGGGTGGTTTCACTAACGCATTCAACTATAAAGGAGTTAGCCTTTCTTTCCTAATAGATTTCAAACTTGGAGCCAATATGATGTCAGGTACCAACTTCAACTTAACCAGACATGGCTTGCATAAGCAAACGCTAGAAGGAAGAGATACTGGAGTAATAGGAGTGGGTGTAAATCAGTCTGGTGAGCCTAATACAGTAGCTGCCAAGTCTCAGCCATACTGGGAAGTCATTCGTTCTCAAGCACTTATCGAGCCTATCATTTATAATGCAGGCTTTTGGAAATTACGTCAGATTAATGCTGGATACGATTTCACTAAATTCTTACCAGCCAACTTCCTTGTGAAGTCTGCAAAACTAAGTATTGTGGCAAACAACGTACTCATGCTTAAGAAATGGGTGCCAAACATAGACCCTGATTCTTTCGGATATACTTCTGACAACATTGTGGGCTTAGAGTCTACTGGTGTGCCTACTACAAGAGGTCTTGGCTTCAATCTTAATGTTAAATTCTAAAATCAATTCTGATGAAAAAGATAACAAAATATATATTTCTTTCCTTCCTAGCCTTAACCTTCTCTGCCTGTGATAAAGGTTTTGACGAACTTAACATCAATACTACCGCAGCTACGGCTATTGACCCTGCTTTTATTTTAAACAATGCTATTCTTAATACCGCTTTCCCTAATTCTACTGCGATTTACGAAATGGGCGTTGTTCAGCAGTTAGTTTCGCCAAACTCAGGAGTATTAACTGGTGCTAATTATAATCAGGATAACAGAGCTCTTTTAAGCCCCATGTGGCCTCAGTATTATAGAAATGTCATAAGAAGTACCACTGATGTAATAGCTCAAGCAAAAGAAAGAGGAGATAGAAATAACCTCATTCAAATGGCCAGAATATGGCAAGCCTACACATTTATGGTTTTGACAGACACTTATGGTGATGTTCCATATTTTCAGGCTGGAAAAGGCTTTTCAGATCAAGTAGTTTTACCAGCTTATGATTCTCAGGAGGCTATTTATACGGATATCATAAAGGAGCTAACAGAAGCTTCTGCAGCCCTAAATGCTTCAGGAAAAGTGGAAGGTGCAGAAGTAATGTATCGCGGAGACATAGCGAAATGGAAAAAAATGGGGTATTCTCTGCTACTTAGAGCAGGGATGAGACTTAGCAAAGTTGATGCCGCCAAAGCGAAATCCACAGTGACCGCTGCTGTAGCTGGTGGTTTAATGCAGAGCAACTCAGACAACTGTGTAATCAAGCATGACGCTAACTACCAGAACCCTAACGGTTCAATGTTGAACTCCACAGAATCAAGTAACTTCTTTATTCCTGCTGCATTTATTAATCAACTGAAAAGTACTTCTGACCCAAGACTAAAGAGTATTGCGGTTCGCTATGTCGGTGCAGATTCTGGTTCTGGTCAAACAGCAAATAAAGCGAATAGAGATCCTGCAGTTCAGATGGGTATTCCTATGGGATATGATAACTCGAGTATCAAAGCCGTAGCCACAGCAGCTGGCTTGGTTAGTTTCTATGAATATTCTCAGATAGATAGAACTAGAATGGTGAAAAACACCGCTCCATCATTCTTAGTTACTTATGCCCAAACTCAATTATTATTGGCAGAAGCCGCAGTTAATGGATGGGTAAGCGGCTCCGCATCTATTTATTATAAAAATGGAATAGAGGCTCATATGATGCAATTAGGGGATTACGATGTCAATAGTGCCGTAGCTCCTGAAGATATAGCCACTTTTGTTTCAGCAAATCCTTTAGGAGCAAACGCTTTGAAAGAGATTGGCACCCAATACTGGATAGCATCTTTTTTAAATGGTCCTGAGGCATTCGCCAATTTCAGAAGAACAGGGTTTCCTACTTTAACTCCAAACCCTTTCCCAAGAAAAGATATCAAAGGCGATTTTATTAATAGACTAACTTATCCAAACTCTGAAATATCTGTTAACGGAACCAACATTCAAGCTGCTATTTCAAGACAAGGAGCTGATAATCTAGATACCAAAGTTTGGTGGAACAAATAATATTAGCATGATTTTGAACGCCATTTAGTTAATCTTAACTGAGTGGCGTTTATGCTTCTGATAACTGCACTTCACTAAAAAATTTGACCAAAATTCTATTTACCGCCACTTGGTCGATCAAATCCATTTAATGGACTTATTCTGTGTTTAATTTGAATTATTCTTACGTAATTATGGCAATAATAACCCTAAATAATAAATATGAAGCAAATTAACTTATGCCTTACCTTCTTCTGTGCTTTGATAGTTTTCTCAGCCAGTGCCCAACAAATAGAATGGACTCCTGAACAAATAAAAACCTTCACCAGTGACTACAATGGCCCTCGTTCTGCAGATGGTCGTCCGCATGTTTCTGATGCCCTTATTAAAAGATTGGCCAATGTTTCTACCGAAGAGGCTTGGGGCTTTTTAAGAAATAAAGGATACCATAATCAGTTTGAGGCTGGTTGGGTTATCATTGGAAACAAACCCTTGGTGGGCCGTGTTGTAACCACCCAATACATGCCTTCTCGTCCAGACATGGACGACAAAATAAAAGCAAAAGGTAAAGCAGAAAACAGGGTGGGCTCTCCTAACTCATGGCCTATTGATGTGCTACAAAATGGCGATGTATATGTAGCTGATGGATTCGGAAAAATTATTGATGGAACGCTCATTGGCGATAACCTAGCCAATGCCATCTATGCCAAATCTGGCAATGGCGTTGTATTTGATGCTGGTGCAAGAGATGTAGAAGGCATTAGCAAAATAGAAGGTTTTGTTGGTTTTGTAAGAGGCCTCGACCCTTCGTATATACAAGGTGTAATGATGACCTGTATCAACTGCCCGATCAGAATTGGAAGAGCCACTGTTTTGCCTGGTGACTTGGTCTTAGGAAAACAGGAAGGCGTGGTTTTTATTCCAGCTCAATTTGCAGAAGACTTGATTCTAAATTCTGAATTCACAGCACTTAGAGATGAATTCGGGGTTTTAAGGCTTAAAGAAGGTAAATATACGCCAGGTGAAATTGACATGAAATGGTCTGAAAAAATCAAAAATGACTTTCTTGGCTGGATTAAAGCTAACCCTAAAAAACTTCAAATGACGCCTAAGGAATTTGATGATTATATGAAAGAAAGAAACTGGTAGCATCGACAAGCTCAGCTACCTGAAATTCGACAAGCTTCGACGGGCTCAATTATATGAACTCATTTAATGGATTCAAAGAGCTTTTTTCAGTGGCTTTTCTTGGATAAATGATAACCCAATAAGATTAAAAATAAAAATTCAACGCTGACCCTCAGGTCAATCATTCTTATAAAATTGAAATAACATGAAAAAGAATTTATTAGACAGATTTAAATTTAATGGTCAAATTCCAGATGGCCCTGCCCTTCATTCCTCAGACGAAACTGCTCATAAAATAGCCTCTGAAGATAGCACAGAAAAACCATCAGGAGGAGATAATAGACGAGATTTCATCAGAAAATCGGCATTAGGAGGACTCTCTCTAGGGATGATGTTTAATGGCCACCCCGATAAAGAAATAGAATTCCTTACCCAAAAAGTCAAACGCTCCAGTAGCCCTTCAGACTTGAGAATAACAGATTTAAGAATTGCTGTTATTAATAAAGCCCCTATGACCTGCCCTATCATTAGGATAGACACCAATCAAGGAATTTCAGGTTATGGCGAAATTAGAGATGGAGCCAGTGCCAAATACGGTCTCTTTCTAAAAAGCAGGCTTCTTGGTAAAAACCCTTGTACACCAGAAATGCTTTTCAAAGAAATCAAACAGTTTGGTGGTCATGGCCGTGCTGCTGGTGGCGTATGTGGTGTGGAAATGGCATTGATGGATTTAGCCGGAAAAGCATATGGCGTACCTGCATACCAAATGCTTGGAGGAAAATATAGAGACTACATTCGTATTTATGGAGACACCCCTACCGTGCCCGATCCAGTGGAGTTTGCCCAAAAAATGAAGGAAAGAAAAGACTTAGGACTGACTTTTCTGAAAATGGACTTTGGTGTTGATCTTTTGAAAAACCACCCTGGAACAATTATAGGTGGATTAAATACAGATTATTCTAAGCAATGGGGTAACCCTCCTGCCACTAAAGGAAACGCAAGAGGCTATGCCAATACCAAACACCCTTTTACAGGCATTCAAATTACCGATGAAGGTTTGGACATTATGGCCAATTATGTAGAAGAGGTTCGCAAAGCGGTAGGCTATGACATTCCTTTAGCGGCAGATCACTTTGGACATTTTGGTGTAAACACCGCTATACGCTTGGCCAAAAAAGTAGAGAAGTATCAGCTAGCATGGCTTGAAGATATGATTCCTTGGTTTTATACAGACCAGTGGAAACAAATCTCTGATGCCGTGGACACGCCTACCTTAACCGGGGAAGATATTTTCTTAAAAGAGGAGTTTATTAAACTGATAGATGCTAGAGCGGTAGACATGGTTCAACCAGACTTAGCCAGCTCAGGAGGTTTGATTGAGACTAAAAAAATCGGCGACTATGCAGAAGACCATGGTATACCAATGGCCATGCACTTTGCGGGTTCTCCCGTTTGTTTCATGGCAAATATCCATTGTGCAGCAGCCACTGAAAACTTTGTAGCTCTAGAACATCACAGCTTTGACATTCCTTGGTGGGAAGATCTTGTAGGCGGTATAGACAAACCTATTTATAAAGATGGTTTTGTGAAAGTGCCAGAAAAACCAGGTTTAGGCATTGAATTAAACGAAGCAGTGGTTAAAGAGCATCTAAAAAGTGGCACCATGTATTTTGCTCCTACAAAAGAGTGGGATGAGCTAGACAGCCACGACAGAACTTGGAGCTAATACAATTGGAAAAATAAATTATTTCTCTTTTAGAATGGAAGTTAGAGGCTTAACTAAATAGTTTTGTTAACTCTAACTTCCAACTTATATAACCTATTGAATGAAAAATTACATTTACACTATTGTTATTATTGTTCTTGTCATTATTGCCTATAATTTCCCAGAGTATTTGATTTCTGTTGGAGGTGTGGAATTAACCCTTTTAATCATTCCGGTACTTCAGATTATTATGTTTGGTATGGGAACCACCATAACCATTGACGATTTTCTAGAAATTTTGAAAACTCCTAAGCTCGTTTTGATTGGTATATTTCTACAGTTTATGATTATGCCGCTTTGGGGTTACGGATTAACACAAATTTTTAATTTTCCAGCCGAAATAGCCGCAGGAATGATACTGATTGGAAGCAGCCCTAGTGGTCTAGCGTCAAACGTCATGTCATTAATAGCAAAGGCTAACATTGCACTCTCTATAACGCTTACCATTTTTGCTACCATGCTAGCTCCCATACTCACCCCTACGCTTATGCAGTGGCTAGGTGGAGAGTTTATTGACATCGATTTCTTAAGTATGATGTGGAGCATGTGTAAAATTGTGATTCTACCGGTCGCGGTTGGGTTTCTTTTAAATAAATTTATTCCGAATCAGATGCAAGCCATAAAGAAAATATTGCCTTTGTTTTCGATGGCGGGAATTGCTTATGTCATTACGGTAGTAACCGCTGCTGGTCAAGCATCCCTAGCCGCTGTAGGAGCATTGCTTTTTGTGGCTGTGGTGTTGCATAACTTAGGTGGCTATGCTTTTGGCTATGGTGCTGCCAAACTGTTTGGTCTAAATAAAAGAGACGCCAGAACCATATCTTTAGAAGTGGGTATGCAAAACGGCGGACTGGCATCTGCCTTGGCAGTGGAAATGGGAAAAGTAGCAACTGTAGGATTAGCCGCCACTATCTTTGGCCCATTAATGAATGTTACGGGCTCTATGTTGGCCAGTTGGTGGGGAAAAGATGCAAATTCTCCTGACAAATAAAAAACTTAGATTGTAAATTTTAACCCTGTAAATCACAAAACCCCGTTTGGCTTAATCACCAAATCGGGGTTTTAATGTATATACTGCCTAGAGCTATTTCAACTATCCATGGCATCCATTTCCTTCTGAATGGTCTTAGTTATCATTTTCTTAATTTCTGATTTCTGATAATAAAAGAATACCATAGTAACTATCAATAAGCCCAAAACAACCACATAGCCATAAGGCTCGCCAAGCCAAATATTCAAACCATAAGCGGCAAGAATAAGTGTGAAAACCAACACCATTGAACCCAAAACAAATAATAGCAAGACAAATATCAACTCTGCCACTCCCTTTTCGGCCTTTTCCTGAATTTCTATTTTTTTCAGTTCAAACTTGGCTTCAAAAAGACTAATAACACTATCCTTTATTTCACCTATTTTGAATAAATCACCTATTGTATTTCTTAGTCCCATATCGTTTCTTTTTATACCCTAAGCAGCAAAACCTTTCGGCTTTAAACCACGTCTACAGTTACCACAAACCTAACACTTTTAAATTCCTTTTGTGTATTCAATTCTGTAATCTGTTCTCTTATAAATAGCTTAGTGGCAGGCATGTTTAGCTTGTTTTTCTCTAGCTTCATCCAAACTTCAAAAATATACTGATTCCTAATCCTTTCTATCATGGCCTTCTCTGGTCCCAACACCCTTTGGGCACCCAGCTTTTCTCTTAGCATATCTGCCAAAAGACCCGCTGCTTTATGAGAAACACTCCTATCAATGTGTTTCGTACTTATGCTGATAATCCTAGAAAATGGTGGGTATCTAAAGGCCTCTCTCTCTATTATCTCCGTTTGATAAAAGCCCTTATAATCCCCTTCTAAAACAAATTTCAAAACTTGATGTTCAGGGTCACCCGTCTGTATCATCACCTTTCCTGGCTTCTCCTTTCTGCCTGCCCTACCACTTACTTGCGTCAGCATTTGGTATGCTCTTTCTGCGGCTCTAAAATCTGGAAAATGTATCATTTTGTCGGCATCAAAAACACCTACCAAACTCACATTGTCAAAATCTAAACCCTTAGATATCATCTGGGTACCCACTAAAATATCTACCTCGCCTTCACCAAATTCATTGATGATGTTTTGATATGCGTTTTTAGCTCTAGTGGTATCAAAATCCATTCTCAAAATACTGGCATCCCTAAAGATCTCTTGTAGATCTTCCTCTATTTTCTGCGTACCAACACCCTTTGATTTTAGTTTTAAAGAATTACAAACAGGACAAGCTTTTGGTAATGTTTCTGTGTAACCACAATAATGGCATACCAAAGTATTTTCATACAGATGATGGGTAAGACTTACCGCACATTGATGGCATTTGCCAATCCAGTTACACTCCTCACAGTTTAAATAAGGAGAATATCCCCTCCTATTCTGAAAAATGATAGACTGTTCTTTTTTCTTGATGTTAGCTTCAATACCAGCGAGTAAGATGTCAGAAAAATCATGCCTTATGGTACTATTTTTACGAGCCTCCTTCATATCAATGAGTTCCATAGAAGGCAATTGGGCATCTCCAAATCTCTTATTCAACTCCACCAAACCATAGTTTTCATTCAGAGCCTGCATATAAGATTCAAAAGATGGCGTAGCCGAACCTAAAAGCACCTTGGCATTTTGTTTATAGGCCAGCATAACTGCCACATCTCGAGCATGATACCTAGGAGCGGGGTCAAACTGCTTGTAGGAAATCTCATGCTCTTCATCTACTATAATAAGACCTAGATTCTGAAAAGGAAGAAAAATAGAAGAACGTACCCCTACCACAAACTGATATCTGCCAGAAAGCACACCCATATAAACCTCCACACGCTCATTATCAGAAAACTTGGAGTGGTAAACTCCCATTTTATCTCCAAAAACTTTCTGAAGCCTACTTACTATTTGGGTGGTTAATGCAATTTCTGGCAAAAGCATTAGTATCTGAGAACCGTTTTCCAGAACCTTTTGTATGAGGTCAATGTATATTTCCGTTTTTCCACTTCCCGTAATTCCATGAAAAAGCACCACTTGCTTTTCGGCAAAACCATCCATAATGGCTTCTGAGGCCTTTGACTGATGCTCTGTTAGCTTTATTTCCTTCAAACTATCAGAATCAATGCTGTCAAACCGAGATACGGTTATTTCAAATTGCTCTAAAATTCCTTTATCTATTAATGTCTTTAAGGATGAAGCGGAATTCTCAGCTTCCTTAAAAAACACTTTATCAATGCCGTGAAGGTTTTTCTCTTCCAGAAAATCAATATTGATATGACTTAAATAGGTCAATATCACCTCTTGCTGCTTTTGCGACTTCCCCAGTTTATCTATTAAACCTAAAACCCCAGACTTTGTAGCTAACGAGGCTTTAAGTCTAATCTTTTTAATCTTTTTTGGTGTGTAACGCTCCTTTACTTCCTCATAAACGATGATGGCATGTTTGGCAATTAGCGTTTTCACCAGCTTAGTCACGTCTATTTCATTGATAAACTTCGATAAATCGGCATAGGAAATAGAGTCATTCTCTTCAATAATTCTCAGAATTTCCTTTTCTATAGGTTCTAATGTGCCCTCCTCCTCAAAATCTGGATTAATCTGAATTCTAGACTCGCTATTTACCTTTAGTCCTGAAGGCAAACCCATATTCATCACTTCACCAGCATGGCACATATAATAATCTGCCACCCATTGAAAAAGCCACAGTTGACTGGCTGTTACCACCGGCTCTTCATCCATCAGCTCCGAAATGTATTTGGCCTTGTATTTTTCTGGTGGGGTACCATGAATAGCAGAAATAATGCCCGTAAGGACTCTATTTCTTCCAAATGGAACTATAACCCTACTTCCGTTTTTTACAAATTCCATTAGATGCCTCGGAACTCTATAAGTAAAGGCTTGCGGAATAGGTACCGGAAGTAAAATATCTACAAAAAGTGTTTCAGACGGAAATAATTCAGACATATGAAACAAAGATAAAATATCAGGTAGCCTTTTTAGACTGATAGGAAATAATTATCCCAGAAATTATAACGAAGGCTATTCCAAGAAATGCTAAAGTCGTGGGCCTTGGATCTCCCAAAAATATTCCAAATATGACCGAGAAGACAATATTACTGAAACCCACGGCGGAGATAGTCCCTGCTTTGCCATAACTAAAAGCTTTCGTAAGATAAATTTGACCTATCATAGCGGCTACGCCCAAAATCACTATCCAAAACCAGTCAGAGCCATGCGGCTGGACATAGGATGCCACCAGAAAGTCTAAGGAAGGCAATTCGTAAAACTGTCCAATGCCCATGGAAATAATAGGCAGTAAAATACCCGAAAGCATAAAAGATAAGACGATACTTCTGGCGTCATAGTAGGCACTTAAACCTCTTATGCTCATATAGGCAAAAGCCGTAAGTACGGCATTGGTGATACCAATAATATGACTGCGAGCATTGACAAGCCCAGAGGACATTTGTGGCACAAAAATGAAACATATTCCACCGAAACCTAAAAGTACCGCCAGCCACTCATTTCTTCTAAGACCTTCGCCCGCAATGAAAACAGAAAAAATAGCGATGAATAGAGGATAAGTTTGCTGATAAGTGATGGCTTCTGCCAGCCCTATTTGAGTAATACTATAAAAGAAGGTATATAAAGCTATGGTGCCAATCACCCCCCTAAATATTAAAAGGCCTGGTTTTCCACCAATTTGAACCAATGGTCGCCTCAAGACAGAATATGCTATAAAACCAACCCCAATAAGATTTCTAAAGAAAACTATTTCTACCGAACTGATAGAATCTCTAAGAATACGTGTACAAGCACCCACTAATGCAAAGCAGAAGGAAGCAATAAGCATAAAAATAATGCCTTGTTTAAGATCTTGTTGGTTCATGTGTCCGTAAAAGTAAACGACTTAAGAACCTTAGAATCAATTTAAGAAGATATATATGCTAAAATGGCCTACATCTTTTATTTTTGTACAGCTTATTATGAAAAAATACACATTTCTCTTCCTTGGTCTATTGAGTTTCTTATCTGTAAAAGGGCAAATCTCATTGACTTTCCCCGTTGAAAGGCAAATTTTTCAACGGAATAACTCCAATCAAGCCTATATTCAAATCAGTGGAAACTTTACAGCTGAATACGACAGTATTATAGCCAAAGTTTTTCCTAGGGTTGTGGGACAAGGAACTGCTAGTGCTTGGCAGAAAGTAGATGAAAGAGATGGAAAACCTTACTTCTATGGTAAAATTTTGGCTCAAGGCGGCTGGTATAAATTAGCAGTGAAGGCTTATAAAAATGGGATTCAAATAGATTCCGTAGGAAGAAATCGAGTAGGCATAGGCGAAGTTTTTGTGATAGCGGGTCAGTCGAATGCCACAGGAACCACCTCAGCATCTGGAGTAGGAATTGACTCAGATGAAGACCGTTCTAATGTGATGCGTTATTCAAATAAAACTAATGATTACGACAAGTTACCGATTGGCTATTCTCCTATGAATGCCGATAGTGTAGCAAGTGATTCGGTTTACATTGGACCTTTTCATAATGCACCTTGGCACTGGGGAAAAGTATCTAAAGATTTGGTAACAGCATTAAATGTACCGGTGCTCTTTTATGGAGCCGGTTTTGGAGGCACCAGTATTCTATGGTGGAAACAATCAGCCAATGGTGAATCTCTTACAGGTAATCCTAGTTTTGTTCAACAACAATATCAGCATCCATACGGTGCCTTAGCATCTGTAATGAGGCTCTATACCAGCTTGACCGGAGTTCGTGCAGTACTATGGCATCAAGGTGAATCCGATTCAGGCATGGATGCAAATGTCTATCAAAGTTATCTCGAGATATTAATATCAAAAACAAGGGAACAAAGTGAGTTCCCTAATTTAGCGTGGATGGTTGCAAGAGCATCCTATAACGGAAATTCCCACGGAAATGTTATTCTTGGTCAAAATCAATCTATCAATGCTGACGCAAATGTATACGGAGGTCCAGAAACCGATAATATAATCGGTGGCGATAAAAGATCGGATGGCGTCCATATGGATTTATCAGCTGGATTATTCGATCATGCTACAGCTTGGTATAACTATCTTACAAATGGTTTTTTAAGCAGCTCTACCCCTATTTTAGCTTCTGACCTCATAGAATTAAACTTCATTTGTAATCCAAGCGATGGCTTCTCTGCCATTCGATTAAGTCCTGCAGAAAGCTATTCGAGCTATGATTGGTCTAATAGAGAAAATACAGATACAGAAGCTTTGGGAAATACCAGCGATTATGGCGGTGATTATACCGCATTGCCACCAACAGGCTATCTACGTCCAAACTGGGAATTTTCTTCAAGCACTGGAATAATCGTAGGTGCGGGAAAATATTCACTTAGAGCTCGTAAGGCCACTTCTGGCAAGATACTTTTTAGCCCTATTGTAGACCTTAACACTTTTACACTTCCTACTAATCCTAGTTTTGTGGCTTCCGCAACTCAAATTCGGTCTGGTGACACCCTTACATTAACGGGTAGCAACTGCAATGGCATCTATACTTGGAATACAGGCGGAAAAGTAAATCCACTTAAGTTATACCCTACCAGCACGGCCAACTACACCCTAGCGTGTAAAACTTTACACTGCTTAAGTACCTCTACTGCTCCCAAAAACGTTGTGGTGTCTTCTTGCTTTGCCAGTCCGTTAAGTTTAACGGGAAGTGTTATAAACGCCCAAAATCCTTATCAAACGCAGCAAACCCTTCAAAGTGTTCAGAAGCTATCAGCCGTAGGTAAGATCAACTATACTGCAAATCAAACCGTTTTACTAAACCCTGGCTTCGAAGCCAATGCGGGTGCCGTCTTTAAAGCTACTATTGAAAATTGTCCTTAAACCCGGTTTATGCATTGGAGAATTGTAATGAGTAGCTAAAGTGTAATAAATCAGAGATTTAAACGAGATTAGCATAGCACCGCTCTGGTGAGTGAGTTTAAATGGGTTTACGAGCTGATTTGTGTTACCCTGAGCTTGCCGATGGAAAGCAATTTAGTTGCGGTCCAGATAAAATCGGGAGATTTTCTAATGCATAAAGCGGGTTAAAATAAGACAAGAATTTATTTCCCTTTTTTTCTAATAGTATGCTTGCATACTATTAAATTATTGTTTTATATTTGCAATGGTATGCAAGCATACTATTATTTGTATTTGACAACAATATTTCAACTCTATAGTTCCTATGACAACACTATCAGCAAAAGCATCTTTAAAGGGTGGCGAATTCTTAATCAAAGAAACCGCTGCACAAGACGTATTTATCCCAGAAGAGTTCAATGAAGAGCAGCGAATGATAGCTGAGACTTGTAGTGATTTTCTAAAAACTGAAATACATCCCATTTTAGATGAAATAGACAAAGCAGAATCTCCAGAGCTTATGTCTTCTCTTATGGATAAAGCCGGTGAGCTAGGTTTGTTAGGAACAGCTGTACCAGAAGAATATGATGGTTTCGGCATGGATTTCAATACCTCCATGTTAGTAGCAGAAGTTTTGGGTTGTGGTCATTCTTTCTCTGTGGCACAGTCTGCTCATACAGGTATTGGTACCCTACCTATCTTATATTACGGAGACGAAGAGCAAAAGAAAAAATATCTTCCAAACTTGGCAACAGGTGTATGGAAAGCTGCTTATTGTTTAACTGAACCAGATTCTGGTTCTGATGCCAACTCCGCCAAAACGAAAGCTACATTAACCGCAGATGGTAAACATTATAAAATAAATGGACAGAAAATGTGGATCACCAATGGTGGTTTTGCAGATGTGTTTATTGTGTTTGCTAAAATAGAAGACGACAAAAATCTAACGGCGTTCATTATAGAGAAAACCTTCGGTGGCATCACCATGAACGAGCCAGAGAAAAAACTAGGTATTAAAGGTTCTGATACGCGTCAGGTCTTTTTTAACGACTGCATGGTTCCCGTAGAAAACCTTCTTTCTAGCAGACAAAACGGTTTTAAGATTGCGGTTAATATTCTAAATATTGGCAGAATAAAATTAGGCATAGCCGCTGTAGGTGGCTCCAAAGGAGTCATTAATCATGCTATTAACTACGCTAACGAGCGTAAGCAATTCGGTATCGCAATCGGCCGTTTCGGTGCCATCAAGCATAAGCTCGGAGAAATGGCCACTCGAATCTGGGTTTCAGAAACGGCTTGTTACAGAGCTGGTCAAAACATAGACGACCTAATAATCACCTTTAAGGAAAGTGGCAAAACAGATGCAGAAGCAAAGCTAAGTGCACTAGAACAGTTTGCTATTGAGTGTGCCATTTTGAAAGTACATGGTTCCGAGGTTTTAGACTATGTAGCAGATGAAGGTGTACAAATTTACGGAGGTATGGGCTATTCTGCAGATGCTCCTGTAGAAAGAGCATACAGAGATGCCAGAATCAACAGGATTTTTGAAGGCACAAACGAAATTAACAGACTACTTACAGTGGACATGCTTTTAAAGCGTGCCATGAAAGGTGAAATGGACTTAATGGGTCCAGCACAAGAAGTAGCTAAAGAAATCATGTCTATCCCATCTTTTGGTGGAGAAGAAGACGGCATATTCTCAGCAGAGAAAAAAGTAGTCGCAAATCTTAAGAAAGCTGTTTTAATGATTGCGGGAGCGGCTGTTCAGAAATTTATGATGAAACTTTCTCATGAGCAGGAAATCTTAATGAATGTAGCAGATATGATTATAGAAGTTTATGCTGCAGAATCTGCCTTATTAAGAGTAGAAAAAATGATTGGCATTAAAGGCGAAGAAGCCGTAAGCCTAGAAAAAGATATGATGATGCTTAACCTCCACAAGGCCGTAAACAACTCAAATGCCGCCGGTAAAGATGCCATTCAGTCTTTTGCAGAAGGAGACGAACTAAGGGTAATGCTAATGGGTTTAAAGAGATTCACTAAGATTGAACCTTTTAATACCAAAGACGCTAGAAGACGTATTGCTGATGTAATGTTAACGGAGAACAAATACACCTTCTAAAAATATAACACCCCTTTTATAAAATTTACAATACTTCAACAAACACGAAAACCAGAAACCGTCCCGCCATTTGGCAGGGCGGTTTTTCCATTTAGGTGCATTTGATCTTTTTTACGGAAAGCCATGTCATAAAATGTAGTATTTTCGTTTTCTCAAAAATAGATTACATGTCAATATCAATAAACGCTCTAACAAAAAATTACGGCTCTCAAAAAGCCATTGACAGTATTAGCTTTGATATAAAAAAAGGAGAAATAGTGGGCTTTTTGGGTCCAAACGGTGCCGGAAAAAGTACAACCATGAAAATCTTAACAGGCTATTTGGAGGCTACAGCTGGAGAGGCTATTGTCAATGGTTACAATATTGCTTCACAAACCAAAGAAGCTCAAAAATGTATTGGTTATTTACCAGAGCACAATCCACTCTATCAAGACATGTATATAAGAGAGTTTTTAGCTTTCACAGGCTCTCTTTTCGACATGAAAGGAAATGCACTTAAAAACAGAGTAGAAGACCTCATTGATATGGTGGGTCTAGATAGAGAAAAACATAAAAAAATTGGGCAACTGTCTAAAGGTTATAGACAGCGAGTAGGTTTGGCACAAGCTCTCATTCACGAACCTGAAATACTTATTTTAGACGAACCCACTACGGGATTAGATCCTAACCAACTCAGTGAAATAAGGGCATTGATAAAAGAGGTAGGGAAAGATAAAACGGTCATTTTTAGCACGCATATCATGCAAGAGGTAGAATCCATCTGCGAACGTGTAATCGTTCTTAATCGTGGTCAAATAGTAGCAGACGATAGTTTATTGGCACTAAAGGCTTCTGGTGAAACAATGGAGGAAATTTTTCATAAACTTACTCACTCTTAAGGCACAATTTATTCCATTTACACCATGCTAGATATCAGGACCGTCCATATTGACCGATACGTAACGCCACTTCGTGAGGGAGGTTCGCTGCCCGCTATTGTAGATGCTGACGACGGATTTTCCTATGTTTTAAAGTTTAGAGGTGCAGGTCAAGGTTGCAAAGCTCTCATAGCCGACTTCATAGGCGGTGAGCTTGCTAGAGCGGCCGGATTAAAAATCCCTGAAATGGTTTTCGGAAATTTACCAGAAGGTTATGGCAGAACAGAAGCTGATGAAGAAATTCAAGACCTTTTAAAATGGAGCGTTGGCCTAAATTTAGGCGTTCATTACCTCCAAGGCTCTATTACTTTTGACGCGGTAGTGAACGATGTAGAGCCTTATTTATCTTCAAAAATTGTTTGGTTAGATGCCTTTTTGATGAATATTGACCGCACACCAAGAAACACCAATATGCTTATGTGGCATAAAGAACTTTGGCTCATTGACCATGGTGCCTCCTTATACTTTCATCATCAACCAGAAATGTGGGAAGAGCAAAGCAAAAAACCTTTTGTTCAAATCAAAGACCATGTTCTTATTAAAAAAGCCAGCAAATTAGCGGAAATTCATGAGGAGATGTTGGAAAAACTAAATCCGCTGGTAATAGAAGAAATAGTCAATGCCATTCCAGAAGATTGGTTAGAATCCGACGTAAACCTCAGCAAAAAGCTTTATAAAGATTTTTTATTAAACAGAAGAGTTTATGCCAATATCATCTTAAAAGAAGCTATCCATGCTAGATAAACACCTATACGAATACGCCACCCTTAGGCTTGTGCCTTGTGTAGACCGTGGAGAATTTATAAACGTAGGAATAGCTTTATACTGTAAGTCACCACGATTCCTCGGTTTTAAATTTAAGCTAGATGAATCTCGTTTAAAGGCATTTGCATCCCAACTAGACTTCCAAGAGATCAAAGAACACTTAGTGTCCTTTCAGAAAATATGTGAAGCCTCTAAAGATGCGGGTCTCATAGGAGAGCAAGACATGCCATCTCGATTTAGATGGTTAACCGCTCGAAGAAGCACCATCTTACAGGCATCAGAAGTCCACCCAGGATACTGTAATAGCCCAGAAGAAACGCTAGATACTTTATTTCAAAAAATGGTCAACTAACTTAGTAAATGCTCGTAAGCTTACGAGGTTTTTCACCTGCCGCAAAAAGCGGATATTGATCAAAAATGGTTCTGACCACACTTCTGTAATAGTTGACGGGCTTTTTAATGTTTTTATTAAAAACACCAGAAGCGTATCCTCTCCAAATTAGCCTGCTACTCTCCGCATCTAATAAAGAAACCAGAATCATACCTCCACCAAAATTGAAGTTTTGCGTTTTATAGGTGTCGTCATAGTCATATTTATTAACCCATCTGTCTAAAGTAGGCTGAAAATATCCTTTGTACTCTACCCGCTCTTTTATGATACTATAACTCACCAATAAACCTGGGCCATCTTCTGTTAAGTTATATCCTCTAGCTCTCATTTGCCTTCTAATAGCATCCTGAATTTCTGTACAGATAAAAGAGGTGTCTATCTCGCAGGCTAAGAAATTGTAATTTTTATACGTTGTAAAGTCGGTATCATAACTATAATCGTTATCCACCATTAGTTTCATGGTGTTGCATCCTGCAATACCAAATGCTAAAAGAGCAAGAAAAGGTAAGAGTTTTTTCATTGGAAACTGTTTTAAAGGTTTTAGGCATGTACGCACCCACTTAAGAAAAAGATGCGAACACTAATAAAAATAAACCCGAAAACGGTTAAAACCAAAGAATTAGCTCAAAATGACCTAACCCACATAATATAATAATGCCTTTTTCATTTCTTGTTTTCCTGCAACTATATCATAAGTACAGCTCCCACGACCATCCAATAGAGAAAACCTGACTTTAGCGTCTCTGTTTTTCTTATCTTGTAAAGTGTGCTTTAATATCGCTGGTAAATATTCTTCCTTCAATTTTACTTTTCCATAGACAGAGAAAATAAAAGCTTCAATTTCCTCAAAAAGCCTTTGATCTATTAAGCCTCTCTCTAAAGACATATAGGCTTCGCAGATCATACCTACCGCAACAGCCTCTCCATGAAGTAATCTTTTCTTAGGGTTCTTCTCTAAAAAATAAGTTTCGACAGCGTGCCCAAGCGTATGTCCAAAATTCAAGATTTTCCTTAAACCTTTCTCTGTAGGATCTTCTGCTACCACTTTCTTTTTAATCTCAATAGAATGCTCTATTAAGTTATCAAAATCTTGCTCTTCAAAATCTTTGACGTTGATTTCACCCCATTTAGCTCCATCCTGAATGAGACAATGCTTCACAATTTCCGCAAAACCAGAGCGAAGCTCTGCCACAGGAAGTGTCTTCAAGAAAACAGAATCTATAAGTACCGTTTCTGGCAGTTGGAAAACACCTATATGATTTTTAAAGCCGTTAAAATCAATTCCTAGCTTACCTCCAACACTGGCGTCTACCTGTGCCAACAAGGTGGTAGGAATTTGAATAAATTCTATCCCTCTTTTGTAAGTAGCAGCACAAAAACCACCCATGTCTCCTATTACGCCACCACCTAAATTTATCATTAAAGCATGCCTATCCATATTGGCATCCGTCATCACTTGCCAAATCTCCTGACAGGTATCTAGTGTTTTATACGTCTCTCCACTTTTGATTTTGACCAAAGTGTGTTTTGGCAACAAATCTTTAATCAATGGATAACAACTTTTTTTGGTGTTTTTGTCCACCAAAACAATCACTTGAGAATATTTCTTATCTGCAAAGTAAGCTGGCAATGTTTGACCAATAGTTCCTATGTGTACTGACATTCTTAAAAATATTTTACTAAAAAGATAAGGTTAAAAGACTTGTTTTAAGACCAAAAACAAAAGAAGTAAGTATAGCGGGTAGGAAAGATAAAGCAATCCAAACCATATAGAATCCGAAAATATGGTCCTACCAAACTTCTTTTTAACGAAGGCATCGATAGCCAAATACAAAGGAAAATTAATTAGCCAGCCAAAGTAGAAAAAAGCATTTCGCAGGAATCCGACAGGCTTAAAAACGTGAGAAAATAAGGGTTTCATCCGCTCCGAAAGCTCTACCGTAAAGCTCTTAGAAAAACTTATTTCCTCTGATAAGTCAAATTCCGACTTCTGGAGCGGCTTCCCGATATTCAAATTAATTCTCTTACCAAACTTCTTAAAGGAATCGTAAGTAAGCACCACGGGCACTACTTGCACATCTATGTCTTCATTCCAAGCCTTAAAGGCCATGGCAGCTGTTCCTCTTTTTTTAAGAGGCAATAAGGACGTTTGATTCTTGCATACCCCTTCTGGATAAATCAAAACCTGCTTGTTTTGCTTAAACAATTCATTGCATTTATTAAATGTCTTGGCATTCCTTGACATGTTTTGTCTGCCTTCTGTTATTCTCCAAACTGGAAGCATGTGAATATAGCTCAATATTTTAGCCACAATCGGTTTTTCAAAAGCATCACCTCTAGCCAAAGCATACACATATCTTTTAAAAACGAGATGAAGCACGATGGCATCATAAAAAGAGTTGGCGTGGGTAGACGCAAAAAGAATGGGTTTGTCTTTGGCTACATTTTCAAGACCGGTAACGTCCATTCTTTTGACAAAAAACAGATTGACTAAAAATGCCTCAAAACGAAGGAAGAAATATATGAAGGGAATCAAAGCTTAACTTTTGTTTGTAATAGCCTTTTGGGGCTTTAGAATTCTAAATCTTTAAATTTGGCTCAAAATTAACTATTTGGATGAAAGAAACCGCTGAAATCTTAAAGGATGTTGTCATTAATATAGGGCCAATTCTGAAGCAAATAGAAGACGCAGCAGCTTCAAAAAAGCCAATGCCAAACAAATGGAGTGCTAAGGAGATTATGGGTCACTTGATTGACTCAGCTAATAATAATCAAATGCGGATTGTGAACTCTACGAGCACTGCTAAAATTGATGTGGTGGCCTATCAGCAAGAAGAATGGGTAGAAAACCAGAAATACAATGATGCAGATTGGCACGGATTAATAGATTTCTGGAGTCAGTTTAATCTTCATATTGCTCATATTATGGAGAACACTCCAACAAATGCCCTCAAAAACGAAATAAAAGTAAATGGCGAAGGACCTTTTACATTGGCATTTATGATGAAAGATTATGTCATCCATCTCAAACATCATTTGACTCAGATACTTCCAGAGCGTGTTTTGGATACCGCATTTAAACCTACTCCTAAAGAATGGATGCTAAGCTCAGAAAAATAATCCATATAGACATGGACGCATTTTTTGCGTCGGTAGAGCAGCGAGATAATCCTGAACTGAAAGGGAAACCTGTGGCCGTGGGCGGTAGTGCAGAAAGAGGTGTGGTGGCGGCCGCTAGTTATGAGGCTCGGCAGTTCGGTGTTAAATCTGCCATGCCTTCTAAAACAGCCAAGAGGCTCTGCCCAAACCTTATCTTTGTGAAACCAAGGTTTGACCAATACAAATTGGTTTCAAATCAAATAAGAGAGGTGTTTTTTGAATACACAGATTTGGTAGAGCCCCTATCGCTAGACGAGGCCTATCTGGATGTTACGGAGAATTTCAAAAACATTCCGCTGGCTACTGAAATTGCGAAGCAAATACGACAAAAAATAAAAGAAAGAACCTCTTTAACCGCTTCAGCAGGCATTTCATTTAATAAGTTTCTAGCGAAAACAGCTTCGGATGTCAATAAACCCGATGGCATGTTTGTGATAAAACCTCATCAAGCAGAAGCCTATGCGGAAACCCTTCCAATAAAAAGATTTTACGGTATTGGAAAAGTGACGGCAGAAAAAATGACGAAAATGGGGATTGCCACCGGAAAAGATTTAAAAGGTAAAAGCTTAGCGTTTTTGGTCAATAACTTTGGCAAAGTTGGCCGATATTACTTTGATATATGTAGAGGAAAAGACCACAGAAAGGTAAACCCCGACATAATAAGAAAATCTATTGGTGTGGAAAACACCTTCAGTAACGACCTCAATTCTTCTGACGAACTCTACGCGGAATTGGATGTCATCTTAGAACAATTATGGAAAAGAATAAATAAAGCAAAGGCGTTTGGCAAGACCCTCACTTTAAAGATAAAATTTGCCGACTTCGAGATTATAACCCGAAGCAGAACTTCTCAGCTATTATTACTGGAAGAGGAATTTATCTCTAAAAATGCTTACGATATGCTAAACGCCTTGCTACCCTCCGAAAAGGGGATAAGACTGATGGGGCTGACGATCTCTAACCTGGAATTTGATGCAGATACAGAAGGTCGTCAGCTCATCATCGGATTTTAATATTTGAATGGCACACCACCCGCTAAAACTTCCTGACTTTTCTCGTCAAAAGTAACTTTAAGACCTGTTCTATAAGCCGCATTTGACATCATAGTGGCTATAGAATGTTGATAACCTGCTTCAATAGGTGCATTAGGTGTCTTTCTGCTTCTTACGCACTCCATCCAGTTTCTCACATGGTTATTCGTAAGAGAATCTCCACCTGTATTGGCAGCTGTTTCTACTTTTTGTCCTTCTATTTTAGCTGTCTTTAATAAGTTAGCTTTCATGCCCATGGCAGACGCATGTCTAAGATCTAAACCTCCTTCATCAGAAATTTCATTCGTATCCAAGTTTATCATTCCACCATTAGAATAATAAAGCTCTTTAGTTCCACCGGCTGAGTTAGAAAAACGGCTGGTAAACTGAACTTGGAAACCTTTAGATAAATCGTCTAGAGGGCCATAATCAAATACTACTGTCAAAGTATCTGCGTTACTTCTGCCATCTTTCCACTGATAAATTCCACCATTGGCAACAACGCTTCTTGGGTGAGGCAAACCACTAAACCAGTGTACGGTGTCAATTTGATGACTCATCCACTGACCTGGGATTCCTGAAGAATAAGGCCAGAAAAGTCTGTATTCTAAATATTTACGAGCATCAAAGGCCTCATAAGGTCTATTTAGTAGAAACCTTTTCCAATCTACATCAGACTCTTTCAAGTTAGCCACTAAATCTGGTCTTCTCCATCTGCCTGGCTGATTTACGTTCCACATCAGCTCCACCATGACGATATCACCGAATTTGCCCGATTTAATATAATCTGCTGCAGCATGATAGTTAGAGCCACTTCTTCTTTGGGAACCTATCTGTACTATTTTCTTAGAATCTTTTACTGCTTTAAGCACCGCACGGTTATCTTCCATGGTTTCGGCCAAAGGCTTCTCTGCGTATACATCACATCCGGCCTTTACCGCCTCAATGGTATGTAATGCATGCTGAAAATCTGCCGTACTGATCATCACAGCGTCTACACTATTAGATGCATATAGATCATCATTATTATTATAAGCGGTCACTTTACTTCCTAATTGGCTTTGAAGATATGCTTGTCCTTCTGCTCTTCTTTTGTTCCAGATATCCGAAACAGCCACCATTTCAAAGTTCATTTCTTTTTGTATGTCTTTGAAAGCAGACACATGGGAAGAACGGTGTCTGTCAGAAAAACCTACACAACCCACTCTTACACGATCATTAGACCCAATAATTTTAGCATAACTGCTTGCTGAAAAACTGGTGGCCACTCCTGCCATCAATGACTTTTTTATGAATTCTCTTCTATTAGTACTCATTCTTGTTTTTATTATTTTAATAGGTATTGATTTCTTATTACAGCTTTCTGATCTTCAGGTTTTTAAACCTCACTTCATCTCCATGATCTTGTAGCAATATTGGTCCCTCATCAGCTGTACCAAAATTCTCATATTTCTCGTATTTACTTCTAGCTACTAGGGCTTTGTAAATGTTACTTTTCCTTTCATACTCCACTACTTTATAACCATTTAGCCAGTGCTGCACCGTGTTATTTGGCATGACTACCAAACGACCTTGGTTCCACTCTCCAATCTTTCTTTGAAAACGCTTATCAACTTTGATTGATGGTATCAAATCATATAGAGAAGCCAATGTTCTATTTCCAACGGCTCCCATCTTAGCATCTGGATGAAGCACATCATCTAGTACTTGATACTCAAGACCAATACCAGATTTTCCACCTGCATCAAAGTCCTCATTCACAAAATACTTTACGCCAGAGTTTGCACCAGGAGTCAATTTGAAATCAAATACTAACTCAAAAGCACCATAGTTTTCTGTGGTTACAATGTCGTTTCCTGTTTCAGAACCGTCAGATTTGCTAATCATAATGTTGCCATCATTGATAGACCATCTTTTACCAGTCATGTCTTTTCTGTTAACACCTCTCCATCCGTCAAAACTTTTACCATCAAAAAGTAATTTATACCCTTGAGCCGTTTCTTGTGCAGAAAGGTTATTATCAATTAAGTTGACTACAGGAACTTCATCATATGGGCTAGGCACGATATTGTCCGTCTTTATTCTGATGTTACGCCATTTTATCTGCTTTCCTGCTCTGTCGCTTGAGCCTATACCATGTACCTGAAGAGCAATAAAACCAACAGCTGTTTCTTCGTCAATAAGGTGAGAAACTGGCACACCATTAACCCATGTTCTAATCACAGAGCCAATAGCTTCTATTCTGTAAGTGTTCCAATCATTATGCTTGAAAGCTTTTTTTGCAGGCTCATTCATATTCGGAATATAAAGCCATCCTCTTCTAGCTTCGTCATATATTCCACCAGACCATGCTCTGTCAGATGGATCTACCTCCATTTGATAGCCATGTACTCTGCCTTTATTATAATCTTCCGAAGACAAACTTCTGAATTGAACACCTGAATTCATTTCTTCTGCAACTTTAAGATCAACCTCAAAAATGAAATCCCCATAAGTTTTGTTGGTACATAAAAATGAATTTGGAGTATTGGCTACGGTAGTACCCACAATCTCTCCATTTAAGACCTCATATTTAGCTTCGCCATTTTTTTGATTCCAGCCATCTAGGTTTTTTCCATTGAATAAGGTCACCCAACCATCTTTAGAGGCTTTTTGAGCAAAAGAGTTAAAGCTAAGACCACTTAGAAGCACGTATAACATGCATGTACTTAATGCTTTCATTGAACTATTTTTTGATTATATATGAAATTATCCAACAAAAGTAACAGAAATCTAATACTATTATTACTATTATATATTATTTTTGAGCAAAATATAGTTAAAAGTGAAACCACAATTACTCAAAATATCTACGCCTTCTGATTATTCCTTCAGTCTTTTCGATCAGGAAGCTCCTTATTTTCCTACGCCATGGCACTACCACCCTGAGGTGGAAATCGTCTTTATGCAAAAAAGTACGGGCGAAAAGTACATAGGAAGTAGCATTACTGACTTTGAACCTGGAGACTTAGCGATGATAGGCTCATACCTTCCTCATTACTATAGAAGTGCTCCAGAATACCATAGAGAAAACTCCGGTCTAAGAGCCAAATCATTAGTGATACATTTTAGTGAAGACTTTTTAGGGCAAGGTTTTATGGATGCTCCAGAAAATCATTTGATTAAACAACTCTTAGACCATAGCAAACGAGGACTTCAGTTCGGGAAAAAATTTGCAGAAGGTTTAGAAGATGAAATAGCCGCTCTTTCTCAGAAAGAGAATATGGATAGACTTATCGCCCTTCTTTCTATTTTAAATAAAATGAGTAAAACGGAAGATTTCAAATTCCTAACCTCAGACCCGATATACCTAAACAATAATGTAGACTCTGACCGTATAAAAAAGGTTTTTGAGTATGTTATGCAGAATTTCCGTCAAGACATTAAATTAAATGATATTGCAGGCTTGGCCAGTATGAGCGAATCTGCTTTTAGCAGATATTTTAAAAAGAGAACAAGAAAAACATTTAGTACTTTTCTAACGGAGATACGGATTGAGCACGCGTGCAAATTATTGCAAAAAGATAAACATAGCGTTTCAGAAGTTTCCTTTGAGAGCGGATTCAATAATCTTTCAAACTTTAATAGACAATTTAAGAGTGTGAAAAGTACCACGCCTTTAAACTATAGGTCAAGGTTTCTCTCTTAAAAAGAAAGAGCAAAATAGACTGGCTACTCTGCTCTTTACCCTACGCGACAATCAGCACTAAATATGCTATTTAGATAATTTCACTACCTTATCAGGAGTAGGCTGAGAAATGTTCACCGGATAAACAAGCTCCGTGGAACCATTACTTATCTTAATGCTATATGTACCAATAGGCAAAGTATTAATATCAAAATTTACTCTGCCAGACTGCGATTTCCTTTTCAAAAAGGACTGCGATAATTCATTGCCATCCTCGTTTACAAAAGTTATAGACAGCAGATCCCCTATTTCCTTCTCAATAAATGTTTTAACAGTTCCGCTGTTAGAATCATAATACATGCCTACTTCAAAAGACTTTTTCTTATCTGGATGTGTAACATTTGCTAATGCAGCGAAAGAAAGAGTTGTTGTCAATAAGGCTAGAACGATAGTTTTAAATTGCTTTTTCATAATAAGTTTTTTTGTTTTTTTTAAAGTAAATAGTTTTTCATTGGACGCTTAATTGCGTTTCGATAGCTCAAAGGTGAGTAATAAACCAGCTACTATGCAATACATAATAGTATGTATGGTAAATTAAAAGTTTAAATGGTGAACTTCCCATCTAAGAGTTCCTGCCTTCTTAGATACCAATCTGATATTCTAGGTTGCATGGCCATTTTACTGTATAACTAAGATTAAGATCTCTTAACATCGAAACTCTCAAGAACACTTATTGACCTATAAATTCTGTCATTAGAAGACCTCCATTTTATACTCTGGCTCTACCTTCTCCATTTTAATAACCTTAGATATGACTTCTCCATTATGAGCGGCCTTGACCGTATATATCCCATTCTCTAAACCACTAAGGTCAAAATTCACTCTAGCACTGTATCTTTTCTTGCTAATGTGAATGCCATTTAACACTCTTCCTTTCTCGTCAGAGATAGTGATGTCAAGGTCAGAACCCTGTGCTTTTTCATAAAAGGTTTTAACCACTCCAGTGGTCTTGTTAAAATACATAGCCATTTTAAAGGCATTTCCTTTTTCTGGATTTGGAAGCTCATCGTTAGCGAAAGCAAAAGATGAAATGAACAATAAACCCGCAATAATTTTTAATAACTTTTTCATAATATGTTTTATTTAAAATTTCGGATGTCAACAAGGTTTATGAAACCGCTCATAACCACTGAACCCTCAATGCCAATTATTCCAAAGGCATACCATAAAACATAAACCACTTATTACAAGTATATTGACAATGTCTTTCTATTTTTTTGCGTCCGCTAGCGAACAACTGAACGGCAAATCGGACGATTAATTGAAGTTAGAAAGGGCTGATATTCTCTTTTATTGACAAGAAGAAATGGGAAAGCCTTATAAAAAAATAGCCCATCGCTTTTTTAAAAGCAATAGGCCAATTATTAATACGTATAAATAGAGAGTAGGGTCAGTCAAAAATTAAGAAACCGTACCACCATTCCAAACAGCTTTGTCTGGCTGAATAAGGGCTAAGCCGCCATCATTATTTTCCGCCATAAGAATCATTCCTTGAGATTCTATTCCCATCATTTTTCTTGGGGCTAAATTGGCTACAAAAGTCACTTGCTTGCCAATCATCTCTTCCGGATTATAATGCTCTGCTATTCCGCTTAAAATGGTACGTTTCTCAAAACCATCATCTATTAAGAATTTCAGAAGCTTCTTGCTTTTCTTCATAGGTTCTGCCTCTAGGATGGTACCTATTCTGATATCCAACTTCATGAAGTCATCAAAAACTATTTCTTCCTTTATTTCAGGAACTGCTTTACTCTCCAATTCATTCATTTTCTTAGTATCCAATAATTTTTGTACCTGAGCTTCCACCGTGCTGTCTTCTATTTTCTCAAAAAGCAATGATGCTTCTTTTAGTTGATGACCGTCTGCCACCGCGTCTGCTTTTCCTGCAAATAACCATTCACGTTTCTCAACATTAAGCATAGCATTAATTTTGGTCGCAGTAAACGGCAAAAACGGCTCACAGGCAACTCCTAACGAAGCGGTAATTTGCACCGCTATATTCATAATAGTTTTGACACGCTCAGGGTCTGTCTTTATTAATTTCCAAGGCTCCGTATCCGCCAAATACTTGTTCCCAAGTCTGGCTATCTCCATCATGCTAGACAAGCCATCTCTAAATTTGAAATTCTTTAATGCGTCTGAAACATCACAAGGAAGCTTTGTCAATTTCTCTAAGGTCTCTTTATCAAAATCGGTCAACTCGCCTTTCGCAGGAAGTACGCCTTCATAATACTTATTGGTGAGCACCATGGTGCGGTTTACAAAATTCCCTAAAATGGCTACCAATTCCGAGTTGTTTTTGGTTTGCCAGACTTTCCATGTAAACTCCGAATCTTTTGACTCAGGAGCGTTTGATGTTAAGGCATAACGCAGCACATCTTCTTTGCCAGGAAAGCCCTCTAAATACTCATGAAGCCAGACAGCCCAGTTTCTAGAAGTGCTGATTTTATCACCCTCTAGATTCATAAATTCATTTGCAGGAACGTTATCTGCCAAAGTATAATCTCCGTGAGCCATCAGCATGGCAGGAAAAATAATACAATGGAAAACGATATTGTCTTTGCCAATAAAATGTACCAGCTTGGTATCTTCTGATTGCCAGTAATCCTTCCAATCCTTGCCATTGGCTGCCGCCCATTCTTGCGTAAAAGTGATGTAGCCTATAGGTGCATCAAACCACACGTAAAGCACTTTTCCATCCGCTCCTTCTACGGGCACCTTAATGCCCCAGTCTAAGTCTCTGGTCATGGCACGTGGTCTTAGGCCGTCTTGAAGCCATGATTTACACTGTCCAGCCACATTATTCTTCCATTCTGGATGGCTATTGACATATTCCTCAATTTGGGGCTGCATTCTATCCAAAGGCAAATACCAGTTTTTGGTCACCTTTTTAATGGGTTCAGCACCAGAAAGTGTCGATTTCGGGTTTTTTAATTCCAATGGAGAAAGAGCTGTTCCACAACTTTCGCATTGGTCGCCATAGGCTTTATCATTCCCACATTTTGGGCAAGTGCCAATCACATATCTATCGGCCAAAAATTGACCCGCGGCTTCATCATAAAGCTGCTCCGTTTCTTCTTCTACAAAATCTCCTTGGTCATACAACTTCCTAAAAAAGTCTTGAGATACCTCATGATGGATAGGCTTGGAGGTTTGAGAGTAAATATCAAAATTTATCCCAAAATCAATAAAACTCTGCTTGATTTGCTTGTGATATCTATCCACCAATTCCTGTGGCGTAATCCCTTCTTTTTTTGCTTTGATGGTAATGGGCACGCCGTGCTCATCTGTCCCCGAAATAAACGCCACGTCTTTTCCCTTTGCTCTTAAGTAACGCACATATATGTCGGACGGCAGATAACAACCTGCCAAATGACCAATATGAATAGGCCCATTGGCATAAATTAAAGCAGCAGTTACGGTGTATCTTTTCGGAGTTTTAATCATCAATCTTCTTGTATTTGAAATCAGACTGCAAATTTAGTCAGAAAAGGCTTGAAAAGTAATCATGGCCCTGTAGAATCTAGGAAGACCACTGTTTTATATCACTGTTATGCCCTAATTTTCTATGGAAATTTGAAACTGTCAAAAATCAGCCCTAACATTGACCTTGAACCCAATCATTAATAATGAAAAAAGTACTATTTGCAATACTTTTTACTTCCTCTGCCATAGCCCAGCAAGCCCCTATGAAACTATGGTACGATAAACCAGCTGAACATTTTGAAGAAAGTTTAGTATTGGGAAACGGTAAAATTGGAGCTACGGTTTTTGGTGGAGTTTCCTCCGACAAGATATACCTCAACGACATTACACTTTGGTCTGGTGAACCCACCGACCCAAATATGAATCCTGATGCTCGTACCTATATGCCGCTGGTAAGAGCAGCCCTTAAAAACAATAACTACAAACTGGCCGACTCGCTTATCAGAAACATTCAAGGCAAATTTTCAGAGTCTTTTGCTCCACTAGGAACATTGACCATGAATTTTGACAATCTAAAAGGTCAAAACTATTACCGTGAATTAAGCCTAGATGAAGCCACCGTCAAGGTTCGCTTTGACAATAATGATAATGAGATTGTGAAAGAATATTTCACTTCACATCCTGATAAGGTTTTTGTTATCAAATTAAAAGCGAAGCACAAAAACAGCTTAAATTTCAACTTGGCGTTTAGCAGCTTACTAAAATATAAAGTAACTACGAGCCCGAATTTACTTAACGCCCATGGCTATGCTCCTACGGAGTCAAAACCTAGTTATTTGGGCAATGTGGAAAATGCAGTGAAATTTAGCGAAGGAAGAAGCACCAAGTTTTCTAGCCTAATAAAAGTAACTAAGACTGATGGCGAGATAACACAAACAGATAGCACCATACATGTTTCTAATGCCAGCGAAGCCATCATTTTGGTGAGTATTGCCACTAGTTTTAATGGTTTTGATAAAAACCCAGCCACTGAAGGCCTGGACGACCAGGCCATTGCTAAAGCACAACTAGAAAAAGCCGCAACCAAAACTTATGCCGAACTAAAAAACAGTCATATAGCGGATTACCAAAAATATTACGATAGGGTGAAATTAAACTTGGGTCAATATGAAGGAAAAGATATTCCGACAGACCAAAGGCTTAGAAACTATGCCACAGGAGCTAAAGACCCCTATTTAGAAGCTCTCTATTTTCAATACGGACGTTATCTTTTAATTAGCAGTTCAAGAACGTCTGGGGTTCCTGCCAACTTACAAGGGCTTTGGAACCCTTACATAAGACCGCCATGGAGCAGTAATTACACCATGAATATTAATGCAGAAGAAAACTATTGGGCAGCAGAAACCACTAATCTTAGTGAGTTTCACGAACCATTTTTAAGTTTCTTAGCCAACCTTCAAAAAACGGGCGAAGTAACCGCAAAAACTTTTTATGGAGCCAGAGGCTGGACAGGCTCACACAATTCTGATATATGGGCTATGACAAATCCAGTTGGAGACTTTGGAAAAGGTGCACCTGTATGGGCAAACTGGGCCATGGGCGGCACTTGGGCTAGCACGCATTTATACGAACACTTCCAGTTTACACAAGACAAAGAATGGCTTAAAATTTATGCCTACCCTATCATGAAAGGAGCCGCCGAGTTCTGTCTAGATATGCTCGTAGAAGGCCCTGATGGTACATTAATTACTTCGCCGTCTACATCTCCTGAAAATGTTTATATCACAGATAAAGGTTATAAAGGAGCAACCCTTTACGGTGCTACGGCAGATTTAGCCATGATTAAAGAGCTTTTTAATGACATTATTAGCTCTGCCAAAACCCTAAATACGGATGCAGAATTTGTAGCTGAAATAGAAGCTACACTTTCAAAACTTCAACCTTATCAAATTGGCAAAAAAGGGAATTTGCAAGAATGGTATCACGACTGGGAAGATACAGATCCTCAGCATAGGCATCAAACCCATCTTTTTGGCTTACATCCAGGACATCATATTACCGTGGCCAAAACGCCAGACTTAGCAAACGCCGCAAAGAAAACCTTAGAAATAAAAGGCGATGAAACCACGGGCTGGTCAAAAGGCTGGAGAATTAACCTTTGGGCTAGATTACTAGACGGAAACCATGCTTATAAAATGTATCGAGAGCTTTTAAGTTATGTAGAACCTGATGCCATCAGACCAAAAGGCAATAATAAAGGAGGCACGTACCCAAACCTTTTTGACGCTCACCCTCCTTTTCAAATCGATGGAAACTTTGGAGGTACGGCGGCTATAGCGGAAATGCTGGTGCAGTCTGACAATGATAACATTTACCTGCTTCCTGCCCTGCCAGATGCTTGGCAAACGGGTGCTGTAAAGGGCTTACGAGCTAGAGGTGGTTTTGAAATTGACTTGGCTTGGAAAAAGGGAAAGCTGAAATCAGTAACAGTTTATGCCAAAGGCGGCTCGAAAACTAATGTGGTTTATCAGGGAAAATCTAAATTGATAGAGCTTGCCAAAGGGGAAAGCTTAACTTTGGAGAAGATTTAAAACAGAAAAGGTGGTAGATTCATTCTATCACCTTTTTAATACTCCCTATAAAGTTATTTTTCTTATCGAACATTTGAATAAAGAGAATTCCAGAAAAGTCATTTGACATAGTTATTTCCATATCATTTCCCATTTTTCTACTTTTAAATAACTGTTTACGCCCAAGACCGTCAACAGCATTTATTGAAAAAATCGGTTCTTTTGAAGATATGATAAAAGCCCTCCCATTTGTAACTGGATTAGGATAGCTAGAAATATCACTATTAAACGACTCATTCACACCCAAAGCAGTCTCTCTCGAAATCTCAAAACGAGTAGCCTGCACCCTTTTAGCATAATCCTCATTGCCTTCCCAAGAGTAATAAATAGTACAACCTTCGTCGCTATAAGAAGTTGCCGTAATTGTTTTATAGGAGTTAGTACAACTTCCTGAAACCGAATCCATGTAGACTTTCGACTGAACCGTTTCGAATTCAATAGGCACATTAATATAAAATGGCCCTCGCGTAATTACTTCAATCTCTGCTTCTGTTTTCCTAACCTTAAACTCCCTGCTTTCATAAGCGGCACTTCCTGTGAATGAATATGCTAAGACTTTAAAGTCGCCCTCCCTTCCCGTAAAAACAAGACGTTTCTCTGCCAAGTAAGCAGCCTCTGTATCTTCTGGTTGTAGAAAAACATAGGACTCTGAACTGTCAGAAGTAGCCACCTCCAAATCAATCTCTTTGCCTCTAACATCAATCACCTCTTTATTGAAAAAATCACTCGAAGCTTCATTAAGGTTAACAATTTCTGTAGTAATATCTAAATTAGTTTTAGTCGTATATCTCTTTAGGTCATTACCTGACTTAACCAGAATAGAGCTATCAGGAAAAACACCCCGAATAGATTTTCCATGCAAATCAATTACAACTGACCTATCAATATCAAAAATGTGATTAAGCGAATCATATTTCATGAATCTGTTACCATTTTTCAAAGTAACACCATAGTTATCAATAAAATCGAAGCCTATATATTCATTTTCTACCTTCTTTAAATAAGCTAATTCTACTCTTTCGTCATTTTCAGTAAGGGCATGATTGTCTGCCGTATAACAGCCCTCTCCGCACTGTAAAGAGCCCCATAACACAAAATCATCCTTCTCATATAGTGGATAAAAAATATTATAATCACCCCAACTACTTGATGAATAATTCCTTTTCTTATTAATCAAGCCTTCCCAAATAATTTTACCATCATGATCTAGTTTATATGTTGTTCGATTGAAATTATAAGAAAGACCATATTTGTCATTACCTAAAAATACATTGCCATACTTATCAACTAAAACAGTTCCAATTCCCGATAGAGGAACTTCACAATTAAAAGTATAGTCACGTGAAAAGTCCACATTATATCTTCTTAATGAGTCTCCTATAGCATAATATTGATTTTTATGTTTGTCATAATACAAAAACCTACCACCATCAAAGACCTCTCCTTCATCCAAAATACTTTCGACATTCTCAGAATCAATTACTAAAAATTTCCTTCTATAAGAATAGAGGGTATTTGTGTCTGCTACTGAATAAGTCGACATTTGAACCCAAATAGAATTATCCGGAAAAATCAGCGGTCTCTCATTATAATTCAAATAAATGGTTTGTTCCGACCTATATACCTCTTCAGTCCCTTCATACTTTACAAGGACACCAGTTTCTCCAACATAATTAACCCAGTAAGTCCCATCTGAAAGTGTAAAGGTATTCCTTATTTCAGTTGGCTTTTCGCCAATAAGTATAGGTTTAAAATTGAAATCTGAATCTTCAAAGTAAATTGTTTGCTGACCATCTACCTTTTGAAAGAGAAGTATGGTAAGGGTAAAAATAAAACTGAGCCTGTAAATCATTTTCATTGCGTGTTTAATGCAATGAAATTAATAAAGATTATCATAAAATTATCAAAGATTATCCACCGCCTCGTTGATGACTTCATGGATTCTTTTGCGAACATCCAAGTCCATAAGTTTACTATTATTGGCCCTTGGGTACACTCTATTGGCTAGCATGATAAAAATCAGCTGACGGTCTGGATCTACCCACACCACCGTTCCTGTAAAGCCGGTATGCCCATATGTATTGGGCGAAGCCGTAGAAGCAATGGTAGATAAATCCTGATTTTGAACAGGCTTATTCCAGCCTATTCCTCTATGACTTCTATTAGAAAGATGCGTAGAAAAATGATTGACCGTCTCAGGAAACAAATATCTCCTTCCACCATAAGAACCATTTTGAAGATTCATTTGATACAATTTAGCCAAATCCCAAGCGTTGCTAAAAAGTCCAGCATGGCCCGCTACCCCACCTAAAAGTGCCGCATTAGGGTCGTGAACGGTACCCCAAATCTGCCTTTCTCTGAAAATCAGATCGTTTTCTGTAGGGGCTATCTGGCTTTTAGGAAATTTATTCAAGGGATTGAACAGCGTATGGTTCATTCCCAAGGGCTCATATAAATTCTGGTCTAAAAATTCATCCAAGGGTTGGCTAGTAACCTCCTCCACAATTCTTTGAATCATAATTAAACCCAAATCACTGTACAGATATCTAAACTCTCCGCCACTCTTCTTTCTCGTGGTAAAATCTGTATCAATAAGCCAGTTCCAAACAGAATCTCTAATACTCGGTTTTATAAATAAACCGTCTGCTACCTGAAGGTTTCCTTCTTGATTAGGCTGATAATATTCCTTTTTAAAAGCTCCCGAGGACGTTTTTGTAGGAGCCCAAAACGCTTGAAAAGACTTTAAACCTGCCTGATGAAAAAGAATATCTCCCACTAGCATATCTTCCTTATTAGTTCCCTTTAGCTCCGGCAAATAATCGGAAGCCTTCAAGTTCAAATTTAAAAGCCCCCTTTCATTAAGCATCATAACGGCCTGCAATGTGGCACTCACTTTGGTAAGTGAAGCCAAGTCATAAAGCGTATTGGTTGTCACTTTTTCGGTATCTCCATATCGAAAAGTCCCAAAAGCCTTATGATAAACCACTTTACCTCTTCTGGCCACCAAAACTTGAGCCCCTGGAAAAGCATTTTTACTGATGGCGTCATTTACAATCCCGTCAATTTCGTTGAGCTTAGCTTCGCTCATGCCTACATGTTCTGGTAAGTCTTCTGTAAGTCTACCCACATTTAAAGAACTTTGCCCAAAATTAAATCTAGCCAATGGCGAAGCTGTAACCGGCAAATGGCCGTTCGCAGAACCCGCACCAAAAAGTATTTCAGACACTGCCTTATAAGCGTGAGGGTCGTCTTCAAAACCACAAATCACATTAGGAAAGTCATCAAAAAGCTTCAATCCATAAGGGTTACCAAAGGCCACCACCACCACTTTGGTTTTCTTAGACAAGGCTCTAATCATGTCAATGGTGGAAGGCGAAACGCCGAAGTTTTGAGAAGAGCGACTGTTCATATCATGCACACTTACCACCATAGCGTCATATGTAAATGCCTGATCCACTATATAACTCCAATCTTTTGAAGAACCGGGCTTTATAGGCATTTCGTAATTTACTACATTCCCAAACCCACTCATCTGTGATTGAAATGCATTACCTACAGCCGCACTCACTGCCACTGTTCCAATAGACAATGTGTCTAACTGAACAAAAGGGAAAACCGCTCTATCGGCTCTTAAAACAGTAACAGCATTTTTAAAAAGAATATCTTTAATTTCCTCGCTTCGGGTGTTGTTCAAATCTTTCATTAAACCTTCCACCTTCACATGCTTTGGCTTATTTAAGCCCGCCCAATATTTAGCTCTAAGTATCTTATGAACACGCAAGTTTAAATCGGCTTCCTCCAAATCTCCATCTCTAAAAGCCTTCAAAATTTTATTATAACCCGCATCAAGATTTGCGGTCTGGAGTAACACATCATTGCCAGCCTCATAAGCAGCCAAATCTGCTCCCCCCACAGAAAACTGATTCGTAATGCCTCTCATATTCAAGGCATCTGTAAAAGTTAAGCCTCTAAAGCCAAGTTGCTCATGAAGCAACCCTTTTATTATCTTATCTGATATAGTCGCGGCCCTGTTTGGTCTGCTATCCAGAGCTGGCACATACAAATGCCCTGTCATTACCCCAGCGATACTATCGTTTATCAATTTCCTAAATGGCACGAGCTCTTGTTCAGAAAGCCTTGTTTTACTATGATTTACCACCGGCATAGAAACATGAGAATCGGCATCTGTATCTCCATGACCCGGAAAATGTTTTGCCACCGCCATTACACCTGCTTTTTTTAAGCCTTTGGCGTAAGCCATAGCTTTAGCTGCCACTAAACTTTCAGACTCCCCAAAAGACCGGTAGTTAATCACAGGGTTATTTGGATTTGTGTTTATATCTGCCACAGGGGCAAAATTTATATGTACGCCTAACCGCTTTAGCTGAGAACCTATCTCAAAGCCCATTTCCTGAATAATGAGATTATCTTCAATGGCTCCTAAGGTGATTTGCTTCGGAAAAGAAACGGTGTTTTCCAATCTCATCCCTAAACCCCATTCCGCATCCATACCTATCAATAAAGGTATCTTGCTTAATGCTTGGTACTCGTTGGTAAGTTTGGCTTGAATTGGAGCGGTACCTTGAAAGAAAATAAGACCACCAAGGTGATAATCTTCTATTTTTTCTCTAACGCCCTGATAATACGCTTCATTCCTATTAGAATAAGTGGCAATCATAAAGAGTTGCCCTATTTTTTCTTCGAGACTCATCCCCGCCAATATACTATCTGCCCATGCATACTGTGCTGAAACGAAATCCTTTATCCCAATTATATTATCCTTGACAATACTATTCTCAAGCCTTGGCTTTTCCTTTTTAGTGAAATTGGGCTTTTCTAAAAGCGTTGGACTTTTTGACGACGCCAGCTGGAGGTCACTGCCAATGAAGCTCAAAGTAAAGACTCCGATGAACAAAATAACGATTAATAATTTGGGTTTGACCCTTTGATTCATAAAGCAAGTTGATTCTTAAAAAGCACAAAACTAAGGCTTAAAGATTGAATATGAAACCTATGAGGCAATCCAAAGTCAATTGACAATATTGAATTTCAATTCATATTTCTTTCTAAAATACCTAGATACAAAGGCAAAAACTACCGCAGGCCCCACCCATGTCAATAATAAAACGAAAATACTGGTATCTTCAGGTAAGAATCTAGGAACTATATTCACACAAAAGGCCGTAACGGCTGCAGAATAGGCTCCAATCATTTTGGCGGCATGCCCAAAAAACCAATGCATTTTCCCTAAAGACCTCCTTCCCGAGTAGGTATAAATATCCACCACACCCAAAAGCATACTAAATAGCCCAAAAATAAAGAACAAAGTTGTGTATGCCGCAATACCCTTTATCACCAGTACTGTTCCATAAATAAGCATCACAATCCCTGAAATTAAAATACCAAAAGCACCCAACCAGTCAAACCATTTAACGTTCAGTCCCTTTTTCATACTCAACACCCTTTTACCAGCAAATGTTGGGTAAAAACTTACCATACTTATGGTCAAGAAAAAATGATACTTAAGCTTAGCGGGGTAAAGAACAACAAAGAGAATAGCCGTAAGAAAAATAAAAGTCATGGACCAATAAAATATTAAACCTGAGATATTATGGACTTTCCCACCCTTCTTCCTCACCAGCATGGCTACTAGACCAAAGACTAGAGATAAAACTCCTGCCATCACATGTAGAAAAAGCGACGTATTGAATATTGTTTCTCTCATGATCTTAAAAGGAATAAAGTTGAATAGTTATATCCTGGTTGTCATCCAATTTGAAAGAACAATTCTCCCAAATGGGAGGCCCCATCATTACATAATTTGAGAAACCGCAAGGCTCCCCAGGCATACTGCCATTCATATCTATTTTACCATCATCATTTAAATCTTGGAAGAGCACTACCGCATAATCTGCTCCGCCCAATACACCTTCAAACGTAAAACTCATTTTCCCCTCTTCTACTTTCATGACCTTATTTGCAACTGGGTTTTGAGCACGAGGAAAACTATTGGCGTCGTTTGTTAAGGACGCGTAAACAGTCCCTTTCACGTTCGTTATTTGATTGATATTTACAGTAACCGTAAACCTGTCTTGTGCTTTTAAAGAAGCGAAGCTTAAGAAGAAAAGACATAGAAGAATGAATAAATTTTTCATTTGCTTTTTGTTTATGTGAGATGATAACAAAAGCAAATTTATACGGCCAAAAAGTAGCCAGAAAATCAAAGGGTTGCTTGACAAGCTTTTGGGACAAAAAGCAAGGATAAGGGTCTTTCAGTGTACTTATGGGATGTTTAACAAGCCCAAAACCCACAAACTCACATTAAGCTTATTTCAAAAAAAGTCTTAATCTACTTCTCAATTCTACCAATTCCTCTTCCTTTTTATTTAGCTTTTCCAGTAAATGCAGAATGGCATCTATGCCAGCAGGATTAATTTCAAGTTCTTTATATAAACGGATTATCTTCTCTAAAGTGGCTATATCATTTGGGAGAAGACATTTTGTGTTTTCTTTAACCACCATAGTGATTAATTCATATGATTCTATCTCTTCTATAAAAGACAAACTCACCTCATGAACTTCACAAAAGTGTTCTATGCGAATGTATTTCTCAGTTGCCATGACTTCTAAGTTTTGATAGTTTCTGAAATAATTCTTTCTCTTCCTCTGTCAGATTTTTAGGCATTTCTATCTGAAAAGTGATAATTAAATCGCCGAAGGTGTCCTTCTTCTTATAAACTGGCATCCCCTTACCAGTGAGTTTGATTTTAGAATCGTTACTACTTTCAGCAGGCACTTTTAGTTTGACCTTACCTGTAAGTGTTTCTACAATAATTTCTCCTCCTAAAACAGCTTTGAACAAATCAATTTTTTGAGTCAAATAAAGATTCGCTCCCACGCTCTGAAATATGGTGTCGTTTTCAATAGAAAAAGTGATGAGCAAGTCGCCCTTGGGGCCACCATTCATGCCATCACCTCCGTACCCTGTAATTTTAATCGTTTGCCCATCCGTTATACCCGCAGGAATAGTCAGCCTTATATTTTTGCCGTTTACGGTCAACACCTGCTTTCTTTCTTCTAGAACCTCTGTCAACTTTAAACTCAGCTGTGCATTAAAATCTTGCCCCCTAAATTTTCCTGCAGATCTTCTTCCACCACCACCTTGACCACCAAACATGGACTCAAAGAAGTCAGAAAAGTCATTTCCACCACCACTACCGCCACCGTAGGCTCTTTGTTGGCTTCTTCGCTGGTTCTGAGCTTTCTCAAACTCCTCTCCATGTTTCCAATCCTTCCCATACTTATCGTACTTCTTTCTCTTCTCCACGTCAGAAAGTACTTCATGGGCCTCATTTAATTCCTGAAATTTAATCTTTGCTTCTGGATTATCTGGATTCAAATCTGGATGAGATTTACGAGCAAGCTTCCTATAAGCCTTTTTTATATCATCAGCGGTTGCCGATTTATCAAGACCGAGTATTTTATAATAATCTTTGAATTGCATTTCTTAAATATTCCCGTTTAGCCAAGCACGAAAAAAAAATCAACCAGAAAAATGACGAATGTCATATTAAGACATCCTAAAAGTCATCATTTATATAAAAAAATAGTATGATATTTAACTAATAATTTTCTATTTCTAAGACAAAATCAAAAATGGACATCAAAGCTTATAGCAAAATACTATTCCCTCTGGCTTGCCTATTGCTCATTATCTTCAGCTTTAGCTTTAATTCATTTGAAAATAACTTTACCATGGCCACCTTGGCCACTTGTTTCTTTTTGCTTCTCATAGAAGCTCTAATTTTGATTTTCAAAAGCCATGTAAGTTGGTGGAATAGGGTAAAATGGATTATTCTAGCCATCGTTTTACTCCTAACGCTAATAGGCTAATGCCTATTTCAGTCCTTCCACAATACTACTATATTTCCTAGCCACCGGAACAATGTCATCAATATCTTTTAAATGCAACTTATAACCTTGTGCATTACCCGTTACTTTTAGGGCCTTATTGAGATTAACAATGTAAGACCTATGGCAGCGTACAATACTTTCATCCAAAATTTGACTTTCCATTCGGGAAAGACTCCCTCTTAAAAGCTGCTGCTTAAGTTCGCCCTCCAATAAGTAAACTACTTTTGAATAGTTATCAGCAGATTCTAAATAAAACAACTGACCCGATTCTAAGTCCAATACATCTTTACCATTTTCTGCCTTTAAAATTATTTTTGAGTCTTGCTTGTTTTGGGAACCTCTAATCGCTACTTCTTCAGAATATTTATTTAAGCCTCTTTTGTACTTTACAAAAACATTGAAAAAGATAGGAAAAAAGCCTAAGGCCAATACCGCTGCAAAGCTCCATAAAAACACCACCCATTTCCACGGGAAAATCTCAATAATCCCGGCATATATGAAGTTTCCTGAGGTGATTAAAATCAAAACAAAAAAATTAATGAGAACCTCTCTACCTACTGTCCATTTTTCTTCTCTAAAATAGTTGGGAAAGGCTTTCATTACTCCGAATTTCATAAATATCAGAATGCCGAAAGTTACCCCGCCAAATGCCAATAAATGCAAAAACTTTTTATCCGACTCCCACTGATTTATTCCAAAAGGCTCGAAAACAATCAAAAAAACAGCCACAAAAAGTCCCACCGCAAACGAATGAAGCAGGTTTTGTGTGTCTGACCTCTCTAGGTCAACACAAGGATATGGCTGTTTTAATGTTTCTAAAATTTTCAAAACGATGAGGTAATCTGCTCAACAAACCTTGGCAAAGTGGCGGGCTCTGTTAATCCTATAAACAATACGCCCCAAATAGCCCCCCATAGGTGAGCCATATGGTTCACGTTATCCATTTGACGTTTTTCCATAAAAATAGAATAGGCCACGTAAACTAATGCGAAAATATAGCCTGGCATTGGAATTGGTATTGGGAAAATAATCAGCTCCATTAAAGGATTTAAAACAACTGAACAAAAAACAATTGCTGATACGCCACCCGAAGCTCCAAGGGAATTAAATCCAATATTGTCTTTATACTTTACAAAATCAGGCAAGTTTGCCACCACTATACCTATTAAATAAAGTCCTAAAAATGCCAAAATAGCCTTTCCTCCAAAAAAGTAAGCAAAATACTGCTCCACAACACCCCCAAAGAGATAAAATGCGTACATATTAAAAAACAAATGCATGTAATCTGCATGAATAAAACCACTGGTCAATAATCGGTAATACTCTTTGTTTTTGTTGGCACTATAGGCGTTATGAATCCATTTATCCCTGAACGTACTATCTCGCCATGCGTAGATACTTGTCAATACAGTGACTATTATTAAAATGACGGTTACGGACATGCAATTTTATTGTTTAATTTGAAGCATGAAGAATATTCGGAAAATTAATAAATCGGGGCTTGACAAACCAATAAAGTACATTTTCATGTGCATTATATATTTGACCGTGCATAACGCTTTAGGGCAGAATAGCTACCAAGAAGAGATGCTACAGCACAGAGAAAACTACAAAAAAGACTTCGTCACGAATCCAAATTCTCCTTTAAAAGCAGATGATTTACATGATTTAGACTTTTACAATCCTGATGAAACTTTTAATGTTGTTTGTGAATTTAAAATAGGCGGAAAAAGTGAACCTTTTGAAATACCAACTAGCAGTGGAAAAACTAAAACCTATACGCGGTTTGGTCAATTGACATTTAAGATAAAAGGCAAAAAGCAGACATTGACCGTATATAGAAGTATGGATTTAATAAAACACCCTCTTTATAAGGATTATCTTTTTATTCCTTTCAGAGACGCTTCAAACGGTGACAGCACTTATGGTGGAGGGAGATACTTGGACTTGAGGATGTCAGAATTATCAGAGGATATTATCACACTTGATTTTAATAAAGCTTATAATCCGTATTGTGCCTTTTCTTCAGGTTATAGCTGCCCTATTCCACCAGAAGAAAACCATTTAAAGGTAAAAATAGAGGCGGGAGAAAAGAATTATAAAGGTGCTATAAAAGAATAACAAGCCTGCAGTTCTAAATTGCAGCATCAATCTGAAGAAATATGGAAAAACTAGATAGAATTATAGACGCCAGAATGAAGTTGAAAGCTCGTTTTGAGAAAAAAATGGCGGATTCTCCTTCAATAGCGGACGACAAACCTTTAGGCTCTGGCCCAATCAACAGACATGGCATGCCACAGTTACCCGCCGGTCAAACGGAAACCATAAAATGGCCTGTGCTAGACTTAGGTTATCATCCTGAAATCAGTTTAGAAAACTGGAGACTGACCCTTAATGGCGAAGTAGAAAAACCTCTGATATTGAAATGGCAAGATTTCATGGATTTGCCTCAAACGGAAGACACCTCAGATTTTCACTGTGTCACCACTTGGAGTAAAATGGACATGCCATGGAAAGGTGTAAGACTAATAGATTTAGCGGCACTGGTCATGCCTAAAGAAACGGTAACCCATATCTTATGCTATGGTTACGACACCTATACCACAAACGTACAAATAGAAGAAGCCTTAAAGCCAGATGTGCTGCTTGCTCATACCGTTTACGACGCTCCGCTTGAACTAGAGCACGGTGGCCCATGCAGAATGATAACACCGCAGCTTTACGCCTGGAAAGGCTCCAAATGGATCAAGAGAATAGAATTCATAAACGCCAACAAAAAAGGCTTTTGGGAAGAAAGAGGATATTCTGACACCGCATATCCATGGAGAAATGATAGGTATTCTTGAGCAAGAATAACATTAGTAGGTTACCCTTTAAAGAACATTTCGATTTTATACTTGTCTTTACTTTAGTAAATTTTGACATTCATATATGAAATGGAAAATCCCGATTTTAATACCAATTGCTTTTACGCTGCAGTCGTGCTTCTGCTTTTGCGGACCATCAAAGTTAATTGATGCTAATTTTGCTTTCTCTCTCTTCTAAACTCAGCAGTTGGGACTATAGGACAGAACCTGCGTTAAACGAAATTTTGTTTACTATTCATTTGGAAGACAGCTTGTCTAAGCAAATCAGAATACTCTATGAAGCACTAAAAATTCAAACAGCTGGAGCCATGCAACTCTGCGAATGCTTCTCAGAAATGGCTCCTGACTGGCATGTCACAAACATAGAAGCCTCAACAGTCTATAACTTTAACAAAAACTATCCAGCAGGATCGATAATAACTGACCTTATAATTGGCAGACTAAAAAGCCCATTTGTTGAAGGAAGTAATTTGACGGGCACAAATTTAGAAAACCTTCCTTTGTTAACGCATAACCTATTATATGGAACCTCTAGCGACTCTGAACCTCCTCCATACCTAATCTTCGATTTTCTTCTTAAAGAAATACCTCAAAATGGTTCACAACGAATAGCACTAAAATTCACTTTTAGAAACGGTAAGGTAATTAATGCCTTATCTCCCGAATACAATATTGAGTCATAAAAAAACTCCCAATCTTTTAAGAAAGGGAGTTTCATATATTTTTTCAGAGAGTCTTAAGCTGGAAACGCCTTAGCAATATCCGTAAATCCTCTAGAGTCTAGAGAAGCTCCACCTACTAAACCACCGTCAATATCTGGCTGAGAGAAAAGCTCTCCTGCATTACCAGGCTTCACACTTCCACCATAAAGGATAGAAATATTTGCCGCCACATCAGCACCATATTTTGATGCCAAATGGTCCCTTAATGCTTTATGCATTTCTTGAGCTTGGTCGCTTGATGCCGTCACACCTGTACCAATTGCCCAGATTGGCTCATAAGCTATAACCACTTTCTGAAGCTCTTCAGCCGAAAGTTGGAACAAGCCGTTTGTCAATTGACCTTTTACAAAGTCAAAATGAATACCAGCCTCACGCTGTTCTAAAGTCTCTCCACAGCAGAAGATTGGTGTTAAACCACCTGCTAAAATTGCATTTACTTTAGCTGCGATAAATTCGTCAGACTCATTGAAGTATTCTCTTCTTTCTGAGTGACCTATGATAATATGATCTACACCTGCTGATGCCAACATTCCTACAGACATTTCGCCAGTGAATGCTCCTGATGCTTCAGGATGACAGTTTTGAGCTGCAATGCTCACTTTGTCCGTATTGATAAGTTTGCTAAATGAACTTAAATAAGGAGCAGGTACTCCCATTACTACTTTTACGTTCGGATTTACAACTTCATCCTTAACCATATTAGTTACTTCAGAAAAAAGGATTTGACCTTCTTCAAAAGTTAAATTCATTTTCCAGTTTCCTGCTGCGTACTTTGTTCTCATTAGATTTCTGTTTTGATAAACTTTTGCCAAAGATATTAAACCTTTGATAAAGCTCTACGTCTAAAGGTCTGTAATTAATTTAAACAAACATATTATGAAAAAGTTAATGATTTTAGCGGCATTGTTTTTTACTGCTAGTGGAGCTTCCTTTGCCCAAAAAATGGAAAAAGAAAAACCCTCTCCAAAAGAACGTGCTGAGAAAATGACACAAAAAATGAAAAGTGAGTTGGTTTTATCTGACGAACAGTATACTAAAGTATTAGCCCTCAACACCGAAAAAGCAACGGAAACAGAGGCCATGCATAAAGCCAAACAAGAAGAGATGAAAATAAAACAAGAAGCCATGAAGGCCGGAAAAGAGGCTTATAATGCTCAGCTCAAAGAAGTTTTAACAAAAGACCAGTATATCAAATACTTAGAATTAAAAACGGAAGGAAAGCAAGATGGTAGAAGAAAACATGCTCCAAGAAAACGCATGAACAAACAAAATTAGTCTTTAAAATAAAGGGAGAGTCTTATGGCTCTCCTTTTTTATAAACTGAACCAATAATTAAATTTCAAGACTATGGCTCTATTTTTATTTGTGAAAGAATCACTGTGGTAGTTATCTGTGTAAACCAAATATATGTCAGACATAGGGCTAAATCTGTACTGAATTCGACTGTTGATATTGAAATTATCCTCCTGAGTGTTAAACTGCAAAAAGGTGGTCCAAAAAAGCTTATTGGTTATGGTGGCCTCCACTTTAGGACCAACAAGCCACAAATGTGTTCTACCGTAATCTTCCGGAAAAAGAAGATCATTATACTGAGCACTTAAAGTCATACTAAAATACGGCTGCTTTCTCAAAAGCATGCTCATGTTATACTGCCTTATTTCTGCATTATAATATTTCCCGAACAGCAGCCCCCCGTTTAAAACAAAGTTCTTTCGGGCGTCTCCTTTATAGTTTAACGAAAAATTACTGTAGTTATAATTTCCTGGAGCAAGTGGCATGTTCGAAGGCAGAGGGAAATAAAACCTTATGTTATCTTCATGCATTTTATACTCTAGATTTACACTTGAGGCGTTTTTGAAATAAAGGCCTGAAGAAAGCGTATGATACCTATCGCTCAGCTCTCCATCTTCAAAGTAATTGACATGGTTAGTTTGCCCAAAAGAGAGCTCTACCAATCTTTTATGTTTAGGACGGAAAGTAAGATGATTTTCATTATTAATAAACTTGAATCCTGCTCTAACCGTAGTATCAGCATCTAAATAACTATCTCCAATTTTTGCGAAAGTCTCTATTCTATTCACAAAGCCCATATCGGAATAGTAATCCTTTTTTAAATTTCCGAAATCCACAAAGCCCGTGTAAAGCTTACCAAAATGACCAAAACCAAATTGATAAAAATCTCTATTTTCTTCAATGCCCTCTTTCATGGAAAGATGATAGCCCGCCCATGCTCTGTTAACGCCCTTATGGTCAATTAGATTTAACTCCAAACCTGCATTTCTGCCAAATTTATCCATTGACGCTACATTTTCTTCATTTTCTAGCCCCAAGGCTTCTCTATTCAGAAAGTAGCCTTTCACCAATGACCTCTTTCCTATCCTTTGATGCAATGCCGTGGCTGTATAATTCTGAGCCGCATAATCTCCACTTTTTAAAGTTTGAAGATTCATTAGCCCTATTCGCGTTTTTGCCATCAAATTCCCGCTTAACCTCATTCCATAAAGTGTAGGAATGGGGTTCGCATTTTTATCGAGTCCTATTCTTCTGGAAAAGAATGGCTTGATATCTGAGTTTCCAAAACCAGAAAAAATGTCACTATTTTCTAAGAAGAAAGATCGTCTTTCTGGGTAGAGGATAGAATAACGGGTTAGATTGGTCACTTGCTGATCAACCTCCACTTGAGAAAAGTCTGAGTTGACCGTTAGATCTAGATTAAGAGCCTCACCAACACCAACCTTTGCATCAAAACCAACATTCCCATAATAATTTGCATTCCCAGCATTTTCTTTAAAGGGAATAAAGCCCTTCCAAGTAGTCGTGGTATTGGTTTGGGAATCATTATAAACACCACCCATTAAATATGGATTTAAGGAGATATTATTTTTTTGTTTTCCTAGATTATCTTCAAACTGTAGGGTTCCTAAAAAAGCAAGGTCTAATGCCGAAAACTGTCGCGGTAAATTGGTCCAAGAAGAAAATTGATTTTTCTTTCTATCGCTCCTAAAAAAGTTTACACCCCATGTGGTATTCTCTGCTTTATATCTTAAGGTTTTAAAAGGTATTGCCATCTCTATGACATATTTGTCATCATAAATTTTGGCTTCAGAAAACCACTTATTATCCCATGCATAGGTAAAAGAAGCATCATCTGTACCATACTGATACTCCGACTGTACATTATAAGGGGTACATGTAAAGCCAAATCCGTTCGATTTTTTATTTATGGGATCCAGTATTACCCCTACACCGTCATTTGCAGCTAAGCTGACATCCCTCTTTAGCGATGGTGCCACGAAAGTGCCCGAACTATCATATGCTTCTATTAAAAAATAAATGAAGTCATCGTCATAAGCCGCTCTGACAGAAGTTTTAGTTTTACTCTGTATGCCTGATTTAGGAAAAAGCTCCCAGAAATTTCCCACAGCCTCTGCACTTTGCCATACCATTTCATTTGCCTCACCATCAATAGTTATCTGGCTGGAAGTTCTAAAAACTTTCAGAAAATAATCCGCAGGATCGTGCTCCACCGTTTGGCAGATTGCCATTAAAGGTATTTGCAACAGAGCAAGTAAAAAGAATCGCAATTTTAGTTGGTATGGGTTACAAAAAAAACAGAAAGATTAAACATATCACAAGCCTTATAACAAAGATACATTAGTATGTAATAACATATAATGAAGCAATTTAGACATTAAATATCTATATCATAAGAACTTAAGCCTCTAAAATCATCCATCAATCAAGTAATTAAGTCAAACTGACGCTTTCTTTATATGAAATTAACTATTCGCCATATATGCATGTTTCTTGCTCTGCAATCTTTAGGTCTTAACAAAAAAAAAGCGTTCTCAAAATGGAAGAACGCCCTTATCAAGATTATAGGACTGGAGTTTTTACTCTAGAACCATGTTATGATAAACATTTTGAACATCGTCATCTTCATCTAATTTCTCTAATAATTTATCAATTTCCATGCCTTGTTCTTCAGACAGGACTTTTGTGTCTGTAGGAATTCTCTCAAAACCTGAACTCACTACCTCAAAATCATTCTCCTCTAAATATTTCTGAATGTCGCCATAGGAGGCAAACTCTCCGTAGATGTTAACTTCAGCTGTTTCATCATCCAAGAAAACGTCGTCAACGCTAAAATCAATAAGCTCTAACTCTAATTCTTCTAAATTTAAGCCTTCTTTATTTTCAATTTTAAAAACGCATTTTCTATCAAAAATAAAATCAAGCATGCCATTTGTTCCCAAACTACCCCCTGTTTTAGAAAAGTAACTTCGAACATTTGCTACGGTACGTTTATTATTATCCGTGGTGCACTCCACCAAAACAGCAACCCCATGTAAGCCGTAACCCTCAAGCACCACCTCTTTATAGTCTTCCTGATCTTTTGAAGATGCTCGCTTTATTGCGTTCTCTACATTGGTTTTCGGCATATTTGCAGCCTTGGAGTTTTGTATAACAGCCCTAAGCCTGCTATTAGAAGTGGGGTCTGGCCCACCTTCCTTTACCGCCATTACTATATCCTTACCAATTCTCGTGAAGGTTTTAGCCATGGAACTCCATCGCTTCATCTTTCTCGCCTTCCTAAATTCAAATGCTCTTCCCATATTTTAAAATAATGTGCCTGCAAATTTAAAGGATTTGAATAAAAATGTGGAGAATGAGACAAAATGATTAAATCTTAACCCTTAAATCCTAACTTTAATCCCCACAGGTTCATCCGTTATCAAAATGCCCAAATATAACTTTCTTCCAGATTTAGTCCTCCGGACTCCCATTCACTCGTTTAAGCCAATAATCACGGAAAAAGAGGTAAGGAATCTGCTTCAAGATGACCTCCTGTTAGAAAGCATATATCTTTCCTCTCCATCGCTTTTTAAAGCTATTCTAGAATTAAATAAAGGCTCCCTGTCAGAAAAAGATGAAGAAAAAGTAATTATCAGTGTCACCAAGTACATTCTTCGGAGTTTTTCAAGACCAACACCATTTGGATTATTTGCCGGAAACTCCGTGACTAAATGGGGTCCTAAAACCCACATAAAACAAGAAGAAGGCTTTCTGAGAAAGACTGAACTTGACTTTTCGGTGTTAACACAAATTTATGACACCATCAAAAATGAACCTCAAGCTAAGATTAATGCCAAATTTTACCCAAACTCAAGCTATTACATTCTTCATGATCAAATAAGGTATACAGAAAAAATATGGGTGGATGAGCATCTTGATTTTCAGATATCAGCAATCACCAAAAATGAATATATCTTAGCCGCACTTTCATTGGCAGAAAATGGTGCCACCTTGCATGAAATTGCAGCATTATTTGTAGGTGAAGAAGTTACCCAAGAAGAGGCACTTGCCTTCGCCAGTGACTTGGTAGACACTCAAATTCTAGTCAGTGAACTGGAACCGGATTTGTGTAGCTCCGATAAAATAGCTGAACTTTTAGATCTGCTGCATCAAAATTCATTTCCTGAAGTGTGGGCAAAAAAAATTAATACTGTCAAAACACGCCTCAAAGAACTTGATTTAAATCAAATTAATAAAATAGCCCGTTATACGGCCATAGAGCGGCTATTTAATGCCGGAGGACAAAGGGCATTCCATGTCGAAAGTTTTTTCAACTTAGTAGAAGGGCACGCTGTAGACACAAAACTTCAGCCACAGCTTTTAAACGCCATTTATGTCTTAAATACCTTAAAATCCGAGTCTCAAAGTACGGATTTAGAGACCTTTAAAATAAGATTTGATAGAAGGTTTGGCAAACATGAAGTGCCATTATTAATAGCCTTAGACACAGAAAAGGGCATAGGATATGGAGACAGGTTTGACACCAGCTTTGCCCCCCTCATCACAGAAATTGATTTGGATTCGGCTGAGAAAGAAGTGACGCTGTCGCCAATTGAATTTTATTTAGAACAAATCTTGGACAAAGCTCAAGAGAATGGGCATTATGAAATAAAACTTGAAAATGAAGCACTCCCAGAAATCAACAAAGACCTCAATTTATCTACTACCAGCCCTGTAATTTTCAAATTGGTGGCTCATGACCAAGTAGTTTTAGAAGCAGTAGGTGGTAGCAGTGCTATAAATTTAATTTGTCGTTTTGGAAATGCCTTCAAAGAAATTAGTGATTGTATAGATAAAATTGCCCACGAAGAAATCACAG
>NZ_JBSRVI010000112.1:0-7495 GCF_055134445.1 Arcticibacterium sp. | reverse complement strand
GTATTACTAGAAGAGACCGTGATGCTACTTCCTGTCTGACCTGTGTTCCAAATGTAGGTGCCTGAACAGTTTGGACTGGAAGATGAATTAACGGAAATGGTGGTGTTTTCACCTTGACAAAACTCAGAACCATTGCTAGATCCTATGATAGGAGCACCAGGAGCATTATAAAAATTTACATTGACGGTGTTTGACTGCTCAGATAAGCAGTCATTTACCCTGCATTGGGCGTAATAACTACCAGAGGAATAAACCGTGATGGTAGGCGTGTCTTCGTCTGTGCTCCAGGTGATAGTGCCAGAGCAGCCACTTAAACTCAATACTGTACTGGTAGTAGGGGAACAAAAATCTCCACCGCCAGATACTGTTGGGGCGGCTGGAATAGGTTTAATATTTACCGAGATGACGTTGCTCGCACTTGAAAGTTCCCCTAATTCTTCACATTTAACGCTATACGATCCCGATGTAGATATGCTTACCGAAGTGCCAATCTGTCCGTTGCTCCATTTATATTCTCCTGCACAGTTTGGGCTTGCGGGCAAATCGACAGATAATGTGCTGGTACTTCCTTGGCAAACGGAAGTTGGGCTATCCGCTTTAATAATAGGGGTTTCAGGAATCCATGTTTTATTCAGTGAAGCAAAGCTGTGGTTAGCATTGCACCAAAATAAAATAAGTAAGATGACTCTATATTGTTTAAATATGGAGCTTTTGAGCCATAATTTATTGACGGTATGAAATATACCAATGTCAACTTTTACAGCTGTTGAAAGTGTTTTTTTATTCATGGCTATTCCTCCATTAATTATCAGAAGAAGAAAAAATTTCTAGTTCTAAAGGAGTTAACTGTTTGTCAAACCACCACCAAACAAGACATATCAAAAAGGTAAATCCAAGAATGATATAAAGGACTATTTTAATATGTTTCCAATTGGCTTTGACAAAATTAAACATGTCCGAATCTAGCAATTAAGACGGATGGAATGAAAAATTAAGCGTCGCAAAAGCGTCGCAATTTGGAAGTTTCGGACTTTAGAATTAGATATAATTTACTAATTCTGAGATGTTTGTGTCTTCTGGAAGGTTTGCTTTCTTTCGAAACCTATACGGCGTGCTTCTAACACTTGCGGGAGAAATACCTAAAGTAAAAGCTATTTCTTCATTACTAAATCCAAGCTTTGTCAGTGTTAAATATCGAACTTCTGAAGGTGTTAGCATAGGAAACTTTGCTTTAAGTCTTGAGATAAAGCCAACGTGTACTTTGTCAAAGAGTTCTCTGAATTGTTTCCATTCTTGTTTAGTAAGGATGGTTATTTTTTGTAGTTTTTGTAAAATTTCCTCATCCTGATTTTGGCTGTTAATCTGTTCTAATAGTCGTGTTTTTTCAAGGATTTCTGCTTTGAAATTATCTAGATAAATATGAGCTTGGCTTAGCTCTTTTTTCGCTAAAAAAAGCTTTTTTCTAGCGTTCATGACATTGGTATAATAAATAAATAAGGCTAAACTCAACAATAGTATTAGTCCACCAATAATTACGTTTCTTTTCAATATTTTAGCTTCCCTGTCCGCAGTAAACTTATCAAGCTCCTTTTTTTGTTGTATTCTCAGTAATTTCTTAGTGTCAAAATCTACCTTGTTTTGATTTCGCCAATAGTGCGAGGAATCCAGATAGGCAAGTCCCTTTTTAATGTCCCCTGTTCGAATATAGTATCTAGAAATTAACCGATAAGTTTCAGGTCTATATCCCTGCCAAGTAGTAAATGGATTTTGCTCTTCTAATTCAAGCATAATCGTTTTTGCTTTTTCTAGTTGACCAGTTCTTAGGTAAGCGTCTATTAATGTAGCTCTTTGAGAGTTTTGCTCTCTTATATCTTCATTTATTGATTTTAAAAAACCAAGGCCCGTTTCTAAATGTGTTATGGCTTTTTCAAATTCTTGATGTTTATAATGAAGCTTTCCTAGATAGCCTTCGCTACTACCCATACTAAAAGTGTCTAGCGTGCTTGTAGAAGCTTCTAGAGCTTTTTCTAAATAGTAAAATGCAGAGTCTTTTTGGTTGAGTTGTTTGAAAGATTCCCCCAGCATATTATAATTATACGGGTAATACTTGCTATTCAAGATTTGCTCTTCCTTAAGTTCTTTTATCGCACTTTTGCATATCTCTATAGTTTTGGCAATCTCATCAAAGTTGAAATAGATATAGGTGAGATCTATCATTTCTCTAAACTTGGTAGGGTGTTCTATACTATTTAAGGATTGGTTCAGTGTTAAAACCCTTTCAAAGTGCCCAAAGGCTAATTCGTAATTTTTGGCTCGTTTTAGATAGAAATCACCTAACATGAATTCTAAATAGGCTTCAAAATTCTTATTTTCCCTGTCAATCGTTTTATCTCGAAAAAACAATAAGCGATTCAATAAATAATCTTTTGAGATTTCTGAGCTTCCGAAATAGAGCTTCAACTCGGATATGTCCATCATGAATTCCAGGAAATCAGCATCATTTTCAATTGCAAATTGTCTCATTGACCTAATTTCTGGCATGTAGGCAGCGGTATCTACATCTTCACTATTAAAGGTCATGTGCCATTTATCTATAAACGTGTTATCCAATTCGTCGGGGCTAAGTTTTAAGTAGGCTTCATATTGAGCATAAGTGCTCAGCTTAATAAAAAAGATCAAGAAGGTTAGTTTTCGCATAGACTTTTAAGATTAACTAAAAATAGCGATTTGAAATATTGATTCCGTAGCGTTATACGTATTATTTGAAAGTATGTACAGAAACCTTACCAAGCTGAGGTACCTGCTGAGAAAAAATGGTCTTAAATTATTAGATTTTTTTAACTTTATAAATTCAACCCAAAATTTATGAAGTACCTCCTTTTATTGTTTATTCCTTTTCTTTCTGTTGCTCAGAGTAAGGTCGATTGGCTTGTAAGCCCGATTGATGAAAAAGCTCAAATTGTAGTGAGCAAGAATAGTATCGTTTTACGGAATGGTTTGCTATCAAGAACTATAAATATTGATAAAAATGTGTCAACCACAAGTTTCAAAAACCTTCAAACAGGCGATGAGTTTATACGGTCTTTACGCCCAGAAGCCAGAATCGAAATTGATGGAAAAGCTTATAATATAGGTGGACTTTATGGGCAAAAGGAATATGGCTATTTCCTAGAAGAGTGGCTTTCTGGGCTTTCAGCAAATCCAAAGGATTTTCAATATGTCTCTTATACCATTAGCGAATTAAGTAAACCATTTGCTACTAAAAGTACCAATTGGACTAGTGACGATAGTAAAGCCACAGGTAAAGAATTGACCTTGTATTTTGACGCTCCTGTTATGGATTTGAAGGATGTTAAAGTTGCCATCCACTATGCTATTTATGATGGTATTCCTCTAATATCTAAATGGCTGACCATGGAGAATGTAGGTGCTAAGTCTATCAAAATAGACCAAGTAGTCAATGAAATACTAGCCACTGTAGAAGAGGAGTCTGCTGTGGTGGGTACGCCAGAGCAAATGAAAACACCTCAAAAACTCTACATCGAAAACAACTTCGCTTATAATAATGCCATGAAATATCGTTTGAGCGACCAAGCCACGCACTGGAAGGTGGATTCGGCTTATACTTCTCAGGTGAATTATGCATTGACAACGCCCTGTGTAGCTGAAATATATCCTAGTTTAGGTGTAGGAATTGACTTAAAAGCTAAGAAAACCTATACCTCCATTAGGTCTTATGAGCTTTTGCATGATACGTATGATAAAGAGCGTCAAGGCTTAGCTGTCAGGAAAATGTACAGAACCATAGCTCCCTGGACGAATCAAAATCCGATTTTCATGCACCTTATCAGTACCGATGACACCAAGGTGCGTGAGGTGATAGACCAGTGTGTAGAAACAGGATACGAGATGGTGATTTTGAGTTTTGGAAGTGGTCTTATTATGGAAGATGCTTCTGAGAAGAATATTGCAAAGTTTAAGAAACTGGCAGATTATGCCCATAGTAAAGGCATAAAACTGGGAGGTTACTCGCTGTTTAGCAGTAGAAGTATTGATGATGAAAACGATGTGATTGACCCGGTGACGGGCTTGCCAAATACGGCTGCAACGTTTGGGCATGCTCCATGTTTAGCCAGTGAGTGGGGGTTAAATTATTTAGCGAGTATTAAGAAGTTCATTGTAGAAACAGGATTTGACCTACTAGAGCATGATGGCCCTTACCCTGGCGATGTTTGTGCGAGTACTTCGCATCCTGGCCATGAAGGTTTGCATGATTCGCAATGGGTACAAATGGAACTTCAAAAAGAGCTTTATCAATGGCTAAATGCCAGAGGTGTTTATATTAATGCACCCGATTGGTACTTTTTAGACGGTTCGCATAAAATAGCTTTGGGTTACAGAGAAGTGAATTTTTCACTGTCCAGAGAGCAACAAAAGATTCTTAATCGCCAAAATATTTATGACGGCACTTGGGAAAAAACACCTTCTATGGGTTGGGGTTTTGTGCCATTGACCAAATATCAAGGTGGAGGTCCAGAAGCCGTTTTAGAGCCTTTGGCAGACCATTTGTCCGACTACAAGCAACTCATGATGCAGTATTATGGTGCTGGTATTCAGGCTTGTTATAGAGGACCACGGCTTTATGACACAGAAGAGACTAAGCAGGTAGTAAAAGAAACCATAACGTGGTATAAAAACTACCGTGAGATACTTAATTCAGACATTATTCACCTCAGACGTGCTGATGGACGGGATTGGGATGGCATCATGCATGTGAATGCAGAATTACCTCAAAAGGGTTTGGTGATGCTGTATAATCCACTGCCAGGGTCCATAGAAAGAAATATTAATATTCCGCTATATTATACAGGATTAGTAGATAACGCTAATGTGAGATTGAATGGGGGAGAAGCTACTTTTCACGCACTTAATAGAGATTATTCCATCGATTATCAAGTGACCATTCCTGCCAATGGTTATGTGTGGCTGTTGATAGAGTAGGTTTTGTGTCGAATTTAAACAAGCTCTTCATGCCTATGAGCTAAAAGTTATTACCGAACTTTGAAGCTTAAATTATAACGCTTGAAGTATCTTTTTTTTATTCTCCTTATATTTTCCAGTTTTCTGGGAAAAAGTCAACTATTCACGGAATCTTTTGCCTACCCAAAGGGCAGCTCCTTAAGTACTCATTCTTGGGGGGTACATAGTGGTGGAGATGCTAATCCGGTTTTGGTTTCAGAAGGGTTAAGCTTTGGTAATGCCATTCTAAATAATGGAATTGAATTAAAAGGAGGAGGGCAAGACCTTAGCCAAACTTTTGCAGAACAAACTAAAGGGTCGGTTTACGCTTCTTTTTTGGTGAATGTAAACGAGGCTTCAGCGGAAGGTGATTACTTTTTCCATTTGGGAGCTAAAGACTTAGGTACCAATTTTAGAGGTAGGGTCTTTGTCAAAAGTAATGGAGAAGGCATCCAGTTTGGGCTTAGTAAGTCATCTAATTCTCCCAATTATACTTTAGAAGTTTTTCAGAAGAATACGACTTACCAATTGGTTTTAAAGTATACGTTTCTGGAAGCCACCAAATCGGATGATATCGTAGAGTTATTTGTTTTAAAAGCAGAATCACAAGAAGAACCTCACCGAAACATCAAAGCCAATGAAGGGGAGAGTGATGCCACGGGCATGGGTACCTTGGCATTAAGGCAGGGTAGTGGGAGCAAAGCCCCTTCCCTTAGGATAGATGAACCAAGAGTGGCTACCAATTGGCAGCAGGCGGTTAGTTTAAGTAGGCGTATGTCAGTGGAGCTTACTATGCCAGAAAAACGCTATGCTTTTAGGTCTGAATGTGGGAAGGAAACGGTATTCCCTGTCATTTTAAATGCCTATTGGCCAGAAAATTTATTGAACCTTTGGTCGCCTTCTGCTGATGTCTTAGCGTTTTCTAGAGATGGTATTAATTGGTTAGACCAGTTGACTTTTAGGGCTACAAATAACAGCTATTATCAGCCTTTTTATGTTAAAATGCTTTCTAGTAAAATAGAAGAACCGGAAGGTGTTTTCACCATCAGTATTGATAATTATGGGGCAGAAGTTATCGATCATATAGCGGTTAGATATTCCATTTTTCAATTAAGAGGAGATTGTAGTTTGCCCATTATCCATGCAAAAACACTTCAGCGGGGTGATTCTGTCTTAGTATCGGGCGTAATCTCTGCATCTGCACAAGAGTTTTCTGATTTCAATTATCTGGAAGACGAAACAAGCGGGATTAGAATCCAGGGTGATTTTGGTTTTCAAATCGGAGATAGCATTCAATTTAACGGCGTCTTATCTGAGCTGAATCGAGAGGCCGTATTGTTGATAGACTCTTTGAAGGGTGCTAAGATTTTTGGGAATAGAAAGCCTGAACCCAAAATTATAGACTTGAAAGATTTAGCCAATTATAGCGGGGAATTGGTAAGGATAAAGGATGTTAAATTAAAAGACCCGCATTTTGTTTTCCTTCCAAACTCCAATGAAAGTATTGTTAAAAACGGTAGTGTGGTGCCAGTACGAGTTTGGTCTAAAACTAAGATTGGCGGTCATACCAAACCACAAGATTTCTTTGCCATAACGGGCGTGGTAGGACAGTATAGAAATAACTTTCAGCTTTATCCTAGGCTCGTAAGCGATATTGCAGGCTTAGGTCCAGTTTTGGAGTCGCCTATAAATATTTCCAAAGAATACACTTTCGATTTAGCGGCTTGGAATCTGGCGTGGTTTGGGAGTTCAGGAAATGGCCCTAAAAACGAATCTCTTCAAATGGAAAATGCCATTAAAGTCATGAAAGATATGAATGCTGATGTTTTCGTATTAGAGGAAATTACGGGTTTAGATGCTTTTGAAGAGCTGGTGACTTCATTGGATAATTACAGCGGAATATGTTCTTCTGAAGTTTCTGGAGGTGGAGACCCCGATTTTGCTCAAAGAGTATGTTTTGTTTATAAAAATGAAACGGTACAAATGGTAGAGATGAAGGCCCTGCTAAAAGGCACTCCTGTTATCAACGATTACCCAGAGACTTTCGATAGATTTTGGGCTAGTGGAAGATTTCCTGCTCTTTTTGTGTGCGATGTAAAGATTGATGGAATTAGCAGAAGGCTTCATATTATAGGTGTTCATGCCAGAGCCAATAGAAATAGCGATGAAAAAGATTTGGTTTATGATATGAGAATGAAAGACATAGCGGTTTTAAAAGACAGCTTGGACTTACATTTCTCAATGGCGGCTATCATTATGGCGGGTGATTTTAATGATGATGTGGATGAAACGGTGGTTTCGGGGCATACGAAATCTACTTATGCCAATTTTGTGGAAGACAAAACGAATTATAAGTTTTTGACAAAAGTGTTAAGTGATACTAGGCAAAAATCTTACTTTGTATATGATAATGTGATAGATCATATTATGGTATCTAACGAGCTTTTTGATAGTGTTTTGAAGGATGGTACGCAGC
>NZ_JBSRVI010000111.1:0-11770 GCF_055134445.1 Arcticibacterium sp. | reverse complement strand
GATCCAAAACCTCGTTTAATGGGTGTGGGGAAAGAATTAACTGCTAAACGAAAAGATGGTAGTGAGTTTCCAATTGAGGTTAGTTTAAGCCCACTTTACAAAGGCGAAGGTGATACCATTATTTTAGCTACAATTCGGGATATCAGTGAGCAAAAAAGAATTTCTGAAGAATTACGAGAAAGCAAAAACAAAGCTGAAATAGCGGCGAAAATAGCAGAATCTGCATTGGAGTCGAAACAACAATTTTTGGCAAATATGAGCCATGAAATTCGTACGCCTATGAATTCAATTATAGGTTTTACAAAAGTGATAATGAAAACCGATTTATCGGAAAAACAAAAAGAATATCTAAAAGCTATAAAATCAAGCGGGGATACGCTTATTGTTTTAATTGACGATATACTCGACTTGGCAAAAGTGGATGCTGGTAAAATGACATTTGTGCAGAAACCCTTTGAAATGAGGGCTTCACTAACCACTGTGCTTCATTTATTTGAAATAAAAACGGAGGAAAAGAATTTGGAGTTAGTACAAGAATTTGATGAAAGAATTCCATTAATTTTAGTGGGTGATTCTGTACGTTTTCATCAAATTATCATGAATTTGGTAGGCAATGCAGTCAAGTTTACCTCAAAAGGTACAATTAACGTAAGCGTAATCTTGATTAATGAAGACGACCACATGGCCACAGTGGAGTTAACGGTAAAGGATACAGGTATAGGAATAGCGGATGACAAACTAGCAGATATCTTTGAAAACTTTCAACAAGCAAGCCACGACACGTCATATTTATACGGAGGTACGGGCTTAGGCCTTGCCATAGTAAAGCAATTGGTGGAAAAACAGGGAGGTACATTGAATGTAAAAAGCAAAATAGGCGAAGGTTCAACATTTGGGTTTACGCTAAGTTTTAAAAAAGCCAATACGGATGAAATAATAGAGCCCGTAATAGCAAGTTCGGAGCCACATCTAAAAGATTTTAAAGTACTGGTTGCTGAAGACGTTGCTTTGAATCAATTATTGATTAGAACAATATTAGACGATTTCGAATTTACCTGCGATATTGCTAGTGATGGTAAAATTGCCATCGAAAAACTAAAAACAAATGCATATGATATTATTTTAATGGATTTGCAAATGCCCGAAATGAATGGTTTTGAAGCAACAGCTTACATACGCAACACGCTTAAGTCTACCATTCCTATTATTGCCCTAACGGCAGATGTAACCACAATGGATTTGGCAAAATGCAAAGCCATAGGTATGGATGACTACATTGCAAAACCCATTGACGAAAGTCTTTTATACCAAAAAATGGTTGGTTTATTACTAAACAATTAAACACGCATAACATGAACAATTTTTTCAGAACAATCATAGCAGGCTATGGAGCCAAAAAACTAGGTGGAGGCTGCTTGTCAACGGTCTTAATTTTTATCGTAATTTTTGTGGCACTCAAGCAGTGTAGTTAAAGATATACGCTATTCTATATGAAATATTTACCTACAGAAATCATCAACAAAATGGATTAAATATTGTCAATCCTAATTATTCTTCGCCATGGGCAATCCACTTGGAATCTTGAAAACAGATTTACTGGTGAAGTTGACATTGACCTTACTCCACAAGGTGAAGTGGAAGCAAAACACGCAGGTATTTTGCTGAAAAACTATAAAATCGATCTTGCTTATACTTCTGTTTTGAAGTGAGCTATTCATACTTTAGCCATAGTGATGAATGAAATTGACAAAAAAATACCCGTTTTCAAGTCAAAAGCACTCAACGAAAGAAATTATGGCAAATTACAAGGATTAAACAAGGCCAAAACTGAAAAGAAATTTGGTGTGGATCAAGTGCATAAATGGCGAAGAAGTTTCGAAGTTCGACCGTCCAATGGAGAAAGCCTTAAAGATACATTTGACAGAACCGTTTCATATTATCTTAAAGAAATAGAACCACAACTAAAGGCCCATCAAAATGTTCTCATCGTGACTCATGGCAATAGCCTTAATGATGTATTTGGAACAGATTGACGAAAAAAAATAGTAGATATCACACTCGCGACAGGGATATTTAGCGTCTATAAATTTAACTCTGAAATGAAATTGCTCAACGTTCAGTATTTGTCTTAATTTTCAGACTAGTTAATTTCTCAAGAAGAAAATAATCTGATAGCAAGAGGACGGTAGTCTGCCGAGACACTTTATCTACAGTTGAGTGCAAGCCAATAACTTGCCACAAAACTTCTACAAACCTCAAGGATAACTTATCCCTGAAAACCTGTGATATATGTAATTCTTAATTGCGAATGTGTAAGCGATTCATATCTGACATTCATCAAATTGCAGCAGGGTTTAAAAGCATTATTTCAAACTGGAAAAAGAAGTATCTGATACTTTGAAATGACAAATCCTACACATTACACCCGAACTAGAATTTGAAAAGTGAATTAAAAATAGGCAAGATCATCAGCATTCGTGGAAGTGTGATTGACATTGGATTTGAAGACTATTTGCCTTCCATTAATACCTTGCTTCATACGGGAAAAGATAAAAACGTTGCTATTGAGGTGTTGGCACAGCTCGATGCTAATCGAGTGCGAGGCATAGCATTAAACACGACACAAGGACTATCACGAGGCATGCGGGTAGAAACGGAGGGCTTACAATTGACAGCTCCTGTCGGAAAGAATATTATGGGAAGGATGTTCGATGTTTTTGGAAACACCATCGACCATCAGGGAGAGCTAAAGGATGTAAAATGGAAAAACATTCATCAATCGCCCCCTTCCTTGGCCGAAAGATCAACCAAGTCAGAAGTGTTTCTTACTGGGATTAAAGCGATAGATGTTCTTATTCCTCTTGAGCGTGGAGGAAAAGCCGGTCTCTTTGGAGGGGCTGGTGTAGGTAAAACGGTTTTACTCACGGAGATGATCCACAATATGGTGGGTCACAATAAAGGGGTGAGTATGTTCTGCGGTATTGGAGAACGGTGCCGTGAGGGGCATGAACTTTACCACGATATGAAGGCTGCGGGTGTCTTAGACAATATGGTAATGCTTTTTGGACAGATGAATGAGCCGCCCGGAGCACGTTTTCGTGTGGGGCATGCAGCTTTGACCATGGCGGAGTATTTCCGAGATGAGGAGCATAGAGATGTTTTGCTGCTGATTGATAATATTTTCCGTTTCATTCAGGCTGGTATGGAAGTGTCTGGCTTAATGGGTCAAATGCCTTCCCGTTTAGGTTATCAGCCTACTTTGGGTACGGAATTGTCGCAGCTGGAGGAACGCATAGCCAATACTAAAACGGGAGCAATCACTTCGATTCAGGCGGTATATGTACCTGCAGATGATTTAACCGATCCTGCGGCAGTGCATACGTTTTCTCACCTTTCTGCTTCTATTGTGCTTTCCAGAAAAAAAGCCAGCGAAGGCCTTTATCCAGCCATTGACTTGTTACAGTCCAATTCAAAAATGGCCACTCCGGGAATTATTGGTAAAAGACATTACGCATTAGCACAAAAAGTAAGAGGGACACTGGCACAATACGAGGAATTAAAAGACATCATTGCCATGCTTGGGATGGAGCAGCTGTCCACAGAGGATCACAATACCGTGAATAGAGCACGGCGTTTAGAACGATTTCTTACACAGCCTTTTTTCACCACAGAAAAATTCAGCGACATAAAAGGAAAAGAGGTTAGCTTAGAAGAAGCCTTGGATGGCTGTGAGCGTATACTTGCCGATGAATTTAAAGACATTCCAGAAAGTGCTTTTTATATGATAGGAACCATTGAAGAAGTCCTGTTGAAAAAAGAAAAAGAAGTGGTATTGGACGAAAACTAAATGGCGATGACACTCAAAATATTACTCCCATTTCGTGTATTCGCTGAGGTAAAAAATGTCAGCAAGATAGTTTTGGAAACGCTTGAAGGCTCATACGGTCTTTTGCCACAGCGATTGGACTGTGTCGCTGCGTTGATTCCAGGAATATTATCCTACGAGTCGGACTGTGTACATTACGTGGCAGTGGATGAAGGAGTACTGGTGAAAGCCGGAAATGAAGTGTTGGTATCTGTTCGCAACGCTATTAGTGGTGTCGATTTAGAAAAACTACACGAATTAGTAGAAAAGGAGTTCAAGCAGTTGGACGAAAGAGAACAAAATACACGTTCAGTTATAGCAAAACTAGAAACGAGGCTCATGCTACAACTTGGGAAATTTAGTGAATAACAAAATGGAGCCACGAGATACAAAAAACAACACCACTTTTAGTGAAAAGATAGCCGAAAAAGCCAGGCTAAAAAAAAAGGCACAAGAAAACAAGGAAAGTGCTTGGTCAGGATTGAGGATGTTTGGACTTGTAGGCTGGTCTGTGGTGGTGCCCACAATAGGTGGTGCCTTTTTGGGTGCATGGTTAGACGCCGATTACCCGCAATCATTCTCATGGACCTTGAGTCTTTTAATAGTTGGGCTCTTAGCAGGGTGTTTGATGGCCTGGAAATGGCTTATAAAAGAATAACAATAAATTATTAGAAAAAATGAATGACCTAACATTTATCGTATTTGCTTTTTCGGTCGGAATCACCATGGGCTTTCTTTTTTTCGGAGGATTATGGTTCACCATTAAAAATGCGGCCTACTCTAAAATACCTGCTTTATGGTTTTTCGGAAGTTTGACCTTGCGATTAGCAATCGTTTTAACCGGATTTTATTTCGTCGGTGCAGGCAATTTTGTACGATTGATTGTATGTTCCTCAGGATTTTTTATCGCTCGATTTATGGTCATTCACTTCACTAAAAAATACGATTTGAGACAACAAAAAACAGAGAAGACTTATGTGGCTTAGTCCCGATGAAACAGTTTTTTGGTCGTATGGGATTGTATCAATCAATCTCACGCTAGTAATGACATGGGCCATCATGTTGTTGTTGGTGTTTACATCCTTTTTGGTCACGCGAAAATTAAAATCAACAATTCAAATTTCTCGTTGGCAGTGTTTTCTTGAAATAGTTGTGACAGGAATTAACGGTCAAATAAAAGAAGTAGGACTACAAAAACCAGAGAAATACATTTCGTTTATTGGTACATTATTTCTGTTTATTGGGGTCGCCAATATATTAATAATTATCCCTTGGTATGAACCCCCTACAGGTTCGCTTTCCACTACGGCAGCATTGGCCATTTCAGTGTTACTAGCGGTACCATTTTTTGGGATCAAGGAAGTTGGACTTTGGGCTTATCTGAAATCGTATTTATCACCAACGTTCATTATGCTTCCGTTTAACATCATCAGTGAAGTTTCAAGAACATTGGCTTTGACCATACGCTTATTTGGGAACATCATGAGTGGAGGCATGATTGTCGCCGTTTTATTGAGCGTTTCTCCTTTTATTTTCCCTGTTATTATGACAACGCTTGGTCTATTAACCGGCTTAGTACAAGCTTATATTTTCAGTATTCTGGCAACCGTTTATATCGCTGCAGCGGTGACGAAAGAAGATAAATCATAACAAAAAACTAAATTAAAGAAAGTTTAAAATGGATAGTTTAACACTTATTGGTATCGTTTCTATTATTACTGCAGGTCTTACCACTGGAATTGGGTGTATGTTTCCGGCCTTGGCCGAAGGCAAAGCCGTTTCCAATGCTTTGACATCAATTGCTCAACAACCAGATGCTGCCCCAACCATTACGCGAACATTATTTGTGGGTTTGGCGATGATTGAGTCTACCGCAATTTATTGTTTTGTGGTTTCTATGATTCTCATTTTTTCCAATCCATTTTGGAATTATGTAATTGCACAATAAGTTAATAATATGGAAGTCAACTGGTTTACTGTAATTGCCCAAATACTCAATTTTTTCTTATTGGTATGGCTGCTCAAACGTTTTTTGTACAAGCCTGTCTTGGAAGCTATTAGTAAAAGGGAGAATAAAATCAAAGCCCAATTAAATGATGCCGAAGCTACAAAAGTAGTCGCATTGAAAGAGCAAGAAAACCTCAAACAGAAGAACTTGACTTTTGATGAGGAGAAAAAGGCGATCATGGAGAAGTATATTTCCGAATCTAAAGCTAAGGGTACAGAACTTTTAGAATCCGCTAGAACCGAAGCGGAAGCTCTGAAAATACAGTTAGAAAAAGCGGCCAAAGAAAAACAAAAGGATAGGAATGCTGCACTTGTTCATAAAATTCAAGATGAAGTGTTCGCTGTTTCCAGAAAAGCACTTTCCGACCTTGCTTCGGCAGATCTAGAAGTACAGGCGACCACGGTTTTCATGAATCGTTTAAATGATTTGAAAGGTGATAAACTAAATGAATTCAAAGATGCTTTCAAAAATGGCAACATTTCATTGCGAAGTGCCTTCCAGCTTCCGAAAGAACAACAAAAACTGATTAAGGAACGGGTGAATGCATTGCTAAAAACAACCGCAACATTTAAGGTTGAAGTCACTCCTGAATTGATTGTTGGCATTGAGCTGAGTACAGGTGAATACAAACTTTCATGGTCTATTGAAAGCTATCTGAATACACTTGAAGAACACGTTCTAGAAAAAGCAACCATCTTATCCTAAGCTATGCCTATAAACGACACTGAAACTAGCATTCTAAATGCTTTTAAACTACTTCACGAAACTAGAGAAAGTCACGAGTTTGCCTTTACTCCTCGTGAAGTGGGAACCGTGGTCAGTGTATCGGCAGGAATTGTCAAAGTCTCAGGTCTTCCTGGAGTTGGCTTTGAAGAATTGTTGAAATTTCCGAAGAACATTTTCGGCATCGCCTACAATATTGACGAGAAGGAAATTGGCGTAATCTTATTAGGCGATGAATCCATGTTAAACGTTGGCGATGAAGTCATACGCACAAACCGAGTTATGGATATTCCTGTAGGTAATGCATTGATTGGCAGAATTGTAAACCCCTTAGGAGAACCACTCGATGGTCAAGAAGCACTGATAGGCACAGAACGCTTGCCCATAGAACGTCCAGTTACACCAATCATGGATAGAGCTGCTGTGACCGTTCCCTTTCAAACAGGGATAAAAGTAATTGATGCACTAATTCCTATTGGCAGAGGGCAGCGTGAACTTATTTTGGGTGACCGTCAAACGGGTAAATCGGCCATTGCCCTTGATGCCATTCTAAATCAGCAAGGAAAAGATGTCATTTGCGTATATTGTGCCATTGGTCAGCGGGCGTCATCGGTAGCTAAATTCATTGCCCACCTTAAAGAAAAAGGAGGACTGGAATACACCATAGTGGTAGTAACAGAAGGCAACGACCCGCCGGGGCTCAAGTACATTGCCCCTTACGCAGCAACAAGTATTGCTGAATATTATATGGAACAAGGGCGGGATGTATTGATTGTCTATGACGACCTCACACATCATGCAAGAGCCTATCGTGAATTGTCATTACTTTTAAGAAGACCACCGGGACGAGAAGCCTTCCCTGGAGATATCTTCTATATCCATTCCAGGTTATTGGAAAGAGCAACACATTTGAGTGAAGCACTTGGTGGTGGTTCATTAACAGCATTACCGATTATAGAAACGGAAGCTCAAAATATGTCCGCTTATATTCCTACCAATCTCATTTCTATCACGGATGGTCAGATTTATCTTTCTCCAAAACTATTTGAGTTGGGGATCTTACCGGCCGTTGATGTTGGAAAGTCTGTTTCGCGGGTTGGAGGAAAGGCACAATTGCCGGCTTACCGCTCCATCACTGGCAATCTTAAATTAGCGTATGCCCAATTCGAAGAGTTAGAAAACTACGCCCGTTTTGGTACCCGACTAGATGAAGCTACCAAAAAAACCATAGATCATGGTAAACGCATACGTTCTTGGTTGATTCAACAAGAATTACAACCGATGTCTGTAACTGAACAAATTGTAGTACTGTTAGCCTTAACAAATGAATTTTTCGATACGGTTCCAATTCATAAAATTCAGGAGGTAGAAAAACGCTTAGGAATAGGTAGTCAAAAACTTCCTATTGAAGTATTTGAAAGGCTGTCTTCAACTGATAAATTAAACGAGGAAGACAAAAACACTATACTGAAACTAGTGGAGCGGATAGTTTCGCCTTTTCAGGAAAAACCAACCACTAACGAAACTAATAACTGATGGAAACGCTAGCTGATATACGAAGAAAATTAGTTGGGGCAGAAGATCTCAAATCTGTAGTGCGTACCATGAAAGCTATGGCCGCTTCTAATATTGGACAATATGAGCAAGCTGTAAGTGCTATATCAGATTATAACCGTACCGTATCGTTGGGTCTCCTGGCTCATTTAATAAAAGGCACAGAGCATCAAAACCCGACTAAAAATAACCATAAAGCGACCTGTGCCATTGTGTTTGGGTCAGACCAAGGACTTGTGGGGCAGTTTAATAATACTTTGGCCGATTTTGTAACCAATCACCTGAATAAAATACAAGGAGAAAAAACAATTTGGGCAGTTGGTGAACGTGTGAAATTAGTGTTGTTAGATCAGGGATATATGGTTACTAAAATCTTTCCCGTCCCTAATTCGGTAGATGGAGTGACACCTCTGGTTAGTCAATTATTGATAAAAAGTGAAGAGCGTATGGCGGCAAATCAGATCGACCATTTCTATGTTTTTCACAATAAGCCCAATAACAGTGGTATAGGTTATTCGCCAGTAGTGAAACAATTACTGCCTTTAGACCAAAATTGGAAAACGGATATATCGAAGCAAGTGTGGCCTACAAAACTGTCGCCTCAAGTTGCAGGAGGAGAGCAATCTACCCTGTTGGCTTTAATTCATGAATATCTATTTGTTTCCCTCTTTGGTGCAAGTGCAGCTTCATTGGCCAGTGAAAATGCCAGTCGACTGCTGGCCATGCAGCGGGCAGAGAAAAATATTGGAGAACTAATGGAAAGTTTAAACCGCAAATTTCATAGCATCCGTCAAGCTTTGATTGATGAAGAGCTTTTTGATGTGGTATCCGGGTTTGAAGCACTTAATGATGAGAGCTAATAAACACGGAAAATGGATTTTTCGAAACAAAAACTGTTTCAAAAAATTGGTGCTCCAAAAAATAACATCAGTAAACCAAAGTCTTAACACACTTCAAAAACAAGTAAAAACTAGGTTTCCATGTCAGACTGCAGTTTAAAAAAACACTTTGGATAAATTTAATGTAAAAATCGATTAAGTAAAGCTATGAAAACAGCCTTTTTTAGTACACACCAATTTGAATTAGATTCGATTGTAAAAGCCAATAACAACAAGCACGAGCTGCTTTTGTTAGAAGAAACGCTTTCTGAATATTCCGTCAAGCTTGCCCTTGACTGCAAAGCCATTTGCATTTTTGTAAGCGATAAAGCAAGTGCACCAATTCTACAAAATTTATCAGATTTAGGAATTGAATATATTGCTTTGCGTTCGGCTGGCTATAATCACATAGATTTAAAAGAAGCCAAAAAGCTCAATATAAAAGTAGCTCGTGTGCCAGAATACTCGCCATATGCCGTAGCCGAACACGCCATTGCATTGATGTTGGCTTTGAATAGGAAATTGGTTCATGCCCATAATCGTATCAATGAGCTCAATTTCTCGCTTAACGGACTCACAGGTTTTGATATGCACGGCAGAACCGTTGGCATAATCGGTACAGGTAAAATTGGCAGCCAAGTGGCGAAGGTTTTACACGGTTTTGGTTGCAAAATTTTAGCTTATGATAAAATTGAAAATGAATCCTTGAAAACAGATTTTGGTGCTACATATGTGGCATTAGACAAGCTTTGTAGTCAATCTGATATTATTTCACTCCACCTACCTCTCACTGAAACTTCAAAGCACATTATCAATAAAGCTAGCATTGAAGGGATGAAAAAAGGAGTAATGCTCGTTAATACCAGCCGTGGTGGTTTGGTCAATGCGAAAGATGCTGTCGACGCCCTAAAAACTGGACAAATTGGTTATTTCGGAATGGATGTTTATGAGGAGGAAGAAGGGTTATTCTTTGAAGACCACTCACTTGATATTCTTCAAGATGATACCATAGCTCGTTTAATGACCTTTCGGAATGTCTTAATTACCAGTCATCAAGCATTTTTAACCGAAACTGCTTTGACAAATATTGCCGAAACTACCATCAAGAATTTAGACTCTTTTGAGCAAGGTATTTTAAGTGGGAATGAATTGAATATTTAAACGAGATTAGCATAGCGGTTTACCCTGAGTAATGTCGAAGGGTTCTAGCGATTGAGTTTAAATGGGTTTACGAACTGATTTGAAGCAATTTTGCTACAGTCCCGACAAAATCGGGAGGTTTTCAAATGAATAAAGCGGGTTTAAGTTTTTCATTCTAATAAATAGAAATTATGTCGTTAACAGAAACAAAAGCTATAGTCTCTAAATACCTATCGGTACAGCCAAATCAAAAATTGGTTACCTATTTATCTATGGAGTTTGCAATAGATCAATGCCTCAAAATATATTCGGGAGGATTGGGATTTTTGGCGGGTTCTCATTTTCGTAGTGCGTATGAACTTAATCAAAACATGATTGGGGTTGGTATTTTATGGAAATATGGGTATTACGACCAAACACGCGATGCAGACAACTGTATGCAAATAAGTTTCATCAAAAAAGAGTATTCATTCTTGATAGATACTGAAATAAAATTTCAAATAACAGTTAATGAACATCCAGTGTGGGTCAAAGCTTGGCTTTTACCTCCAGATACATTTAGGACTGCCCCATTGTTTTTATTAAGTACTGATTTGCCAGAAAACGATTATTTATCACAAACCATAGCCGAGCGATTGTATGCACCAAACGATCTTTCGCGTATTGCAGAGTCTATATTATTGGGTTCAGGAGCTCATAAATTAATGAAAATGCTTGAGATTGAGCCAGATGTATGGCATCTGAACGAAGCCCATGGTTTACCATTAATCTATGGTTTACATCAAGAATACAATAATTGGGATGTCGTCAAACAAAAAACTGTTTTTACCACACATACACCCGAGCAGGCCGGGAACGAACGAAGACCTTTGGAACAACTTTGGAAAATGTCCTTCTTTTGTGGGGTTTCTTGGGACGAAGTATATAAAGCAAGCTATATCGAAAATGGGATTTTTAGCTATACCGAAACGGCATTAAAGTGCACCCATAAGCAAAATGCGGTGTCCAAACTTCATGAAAAAGTGTGTAAGGAAGACCTTTACAAGCACCTATTGGGCGAGATGAATATGACGGCCATAACCAATGCACAAAACACCAATTATTGGCAAGACTTACCATTAAAAGAACTTTTGCAATCGAATGATAACGCTGGGATTGTCAATCGTAAAAAAGAATTAAAAGCTGCATTGTTTAAAATAGTAGCTGACCAAACAGGCAAAATATTTGACCCAAACGTATTAACAATAGTTTGGGCACGCCGATTTGCCGGCTATAAAAGAGCATGGTTATTATTGAAAGATTTAAAACGTTTTAATGAACTGACTAACAGAACCAATGAACCTATACAGGTAATTTGGGCTGGCAGGCCCTATCCCTCTGCTCAAGGAGATATTGATTTATTCCATCGACTTGAACAAGAAACAAGAAATAATAAAAGAGCTGCTGTACTTACGGGTTATGAATTGGAATTATCAGGTTGTCTTAAGAAAGGCTCAGACGTTTGGTTAAACACCCCCCGTTATTTGCATGAAGCCTCAGGTACATCTGGGATGACGGCCGCTATGAATGCCTCGGTAAATCTAAGCAGATCGGAAGAGCGTC